>JAQUNG010000033.1 GCA_028717725.1 bacterium
AGCCCCGAACTTAGTCGAACACCCGCAAAACATCTTGGAAAGGGTGTTCAACTGCACATGGACTTCAAGCCCTATCACAATCTCATATTCCATAAAATACCTTTATAACAGTTACCGCTTATTGCATGGATAAATCACTTGCTTCAAAAACTGAGTTAACTCCTTGCCTCTTTATACTTCTACTTTCCGGAAAAGGCTCTTTTTTTATGATAATCGTTCATCTGTTCGAAAGAGTACGCCGCCCTGAGCAACACAGTCTCGTTAAAATGCGCCGCCTGCAGTTGCAGCCCGACAGGTAATCCCCCGGAAAATCCGCAGTTTACCGAAACCGATGGAATGCCCGCAAGATTGGCGGAAATAGTATATATATCTGATAAATACATTTTCAGGGGGTCGCTGGTTTTTTCTCCTATTCTCCATGCCGTTGTCGGCGAAGTCGGCGTTATTATCACATCAACATCATCAAAAGCTTTTGAAAAATCTTCTTTTATAAGCGTCCTTGCTTTTTGCGCTTTTAAATAATACGCATCGTAATATCCCGAGCTTAAAACATACGTTCCCAATATGATTCTTCTTTTTACTTCATCGCCGAAACCCACACTCCTTGTTTTTTTATACAGGTCTATTATATTACCGGCGTTTTCCCTTAAGCCGTAATGCACTCCGTCATACCGCGCCAGGTTCGAACTTGCTTCGGCGGTAGCGATAATATAATAAGTCGCCACGGCATATTCGGTATGCGGAAGAGATATGTTTTTTACTTCGGCGCCGCATCTCTCGAGATCCTTAACAGCTTTTTTCACACAGGATCCCACTTCCTCATCTATTCCATCTGAAAAATATTCTTCCGGGACACCAATTTTAAGCCCTTTTATTTCCTTTTTCATTTCAGTAACGTAATCGGGGGCTTCCCTGTTGACTGAAGTCGAGTCTTTCACGTCATACCCGCTTATGGCCTTTAATAATATCGCCGCGTCTTCCACATCTTTCGCGAAAGGACCTATCTGGTCCAGGGAAGAAGCGAAAGCTACTAAACCGTATCTTGATACCCTCCCGTAAGTGGGTTTTAAGCCTACCAGTCCGCAGAGGGATGCAGGCTGTCTTATAGAACCGCCCGTATCCGATCCCAGAGAACCTATCGCTTCGCCTAACGCGACAGACGTCGCGGAACCTCCGCTCGAACCGCCCGGGACCATATCCTTATTCCACGGATTCAATGTCTTACCGAAAAACGATGTTTCAGTAGAAGACCCCATAGCAAATTCATCCATATTGGTTTTCCCGATTACAATAGCGCCCGCGCCCAAAAGCTTAAGGACGGCGGTCGCGGTATAAGGAGCGATAAAACTTTTCAGTACATGAGACGCGCAGGTGGTTTCTTTATTTTCGATACACATATTATCCTTAACCGCCACTGGTATACCCGCCAGAGCCCCCTTTACCGGAGCGGAATCCTGCCTGACTGCGAGTTCCAGAGCCTGCTCGGGAAATACTTTTATGAAAGACCTGAAACCTCCTGTTTTTTCCATGCGGGAGAGCACGCTATTCATAATTTCACTTGGCAGGATTTCCTTTTTTGACAGCATGCCGTTAAGTTCATGTATAGTTTTATCGCAAAGTTCCATCTCTATTCCTCAATAATCCTGGGCACCATAAAATACCCGTTATCTGAATCCGGAGAACTTTTAAAAATTTTATTCCTGTCGATTGACGGACTTATTTTATCCTCGCGGAAAACATTCTTTAGGGGAAGAATGTGCGCGGTCGGCTCGATATCTTTCGTGTCAAGAATATTGAGTTTTTCGACATATTTTATTATTTCTTCAAGCTGTCCGGTAATCTCTGCAAGCTTAGTGTCGTCAAACTCCAGCCTGGAAAGATTTGCGAGATATTCCACAAGTTTTTTATCTACTTTCACGGAAAATCACTTTCCTTTCAAAAGATTCGCTAATTTTACTATATCTTCCACTCCGAGTTCCTCTATTCTAACAGTGCGGTCAAGACCTGTGCTTTCCAATACGGCATCTGTTCTCTTTTTGCCGGCAATCCCGGCCATTATTTTTCTCAACTGTTTTCTTCTCTGTGAAAAACCTCTTTTCAGCAACCGGTCAAAAAAAACCGCGTCTTCCACATAATAATTGGCGGTTTCAGGAAAAAAGAATTTAACGGCGGCAGATTCGACCTCAGGTTTCGGATAAAAAACGTTTCTGCTTATATCAAAGATTTTTTTTGCGGAACAGAATAAATTTACCTTGACTGTAATAGCCCCGTATTCGGGTGTAGACGGTTTTGCGACAAGCCGTTCCGCCATCTCTTTTTGCATCACCAGCACGGCATCGGATATATTGCGCCTTGCCTCTATCAAAGTGAATATTATAGACGAAGTGAGATAATAGGGTAAATTAGAAATTACTTTGTATTTTTTACTATCGGCAATGCGGAATTTGTAATCAAGGAAATCCCCTTTTATAAGTCTGAAGTTTCCTTCGGATGAAAAACGCGATTCGAGTATGCCGGAGATTTTCCTGTCTATTTCACAGACTTCGAGAGCGCAGCCCTTGCTTAAAATAACCGAAGTCAAAGCTCCCAGTCCTCCTCCAATCTCCAGAACCCTGTCTTCCGCGGACAATTCAAGGGCATTGACTATTTTTCCCGCGATATTGGCATCTATAAGAAAATGCTGGCCGAACCTTTTTAAAGGCGCGACTTGATGTTCTTCGAGAACTTTTTTTACCTCAGAAATATTCATATATTGTCCGATTTGACAGTTCAGTAGTTCAATAGTTCAACAGTTGAATAGTTTTGAATTTTGTTTTTATCTCTTTTACTTCTAATCTGTTCGCCTATTCAACTATTTATTAGTCTGGCCGCAAGGACAGCGGCGGCTTCCATGCTCTTTGAAGACGCCTTATTTTTCCACGCTATATCAAAAGCCGTGCCATGGTCGGGAGATGTACGCACAAAAGGAAGTCCGAGAGTTATGTTGACCCCGTTTTCAAACCCCAGCATTTTAACGGGAATAAGGCCCTGGTCATGATACATAGCCAATACGGCGTCGTATTTCTTTTTATTAGCAAAATAGAAAATCGTATCCGCGGGAAACGGTCCTAAACAATTAATATTTCTTTTTCTGGCCTTGGCCACCGCAGGCATTATAAATTTCTGCTCTTCGCTGCCGAACCTTCCGTTTTCCCCCGCGTGCGGATTCAACCCGCAAACGGCGATTCTGGGGTTTTTAAACCCCATCTTTTGCATCCCTTTGTTCAATACAAGAATCTTTCTGTATATATCTTTCACCGTGATAGAACCGGCCACTTTTCCCAACGGCAGGTGAGTCGTAACCAATGCAACCCTTATATTCCCTCCGATAAGCATCATCGCGAAGTCGGAAGTCCCTGTTCTTTCAGCAAGATATTCGGTGTGTCCGGGAAAATCGAATCCGGCCCGTTTAATCGCTTCTTTGTTTATCGGAGCGGTGACAAACCCTGAAATTTTTCCTTCCCCGGCATACCGCAACGCGATATCTATGCATTTCATCGCGGAAAATCCGGATGCGGCGGAAACTCCGCTTATCCTAAGCCTGCCTTTATGTTTTACCGCCGGCAGGACACATATTTTTTTGCCGGTATTTTTTGAATGCGGATTGTCTATAATACATATTTTCCTATGTATCAGGTCAGCCGCTTTTCGAATGATGGACGGATCGCCCAATATAACAGGACGGCATACGGATAAAACTTTTTTAGACAACGCCGCTTTGGCGCAGATTTCCGGACCAATCCCGGAAGGATCTCCCATAGTGAAAGCAATAACAGGCTTCTCAGGCATTACATTCACACCCGGACTAAAATAAAGAGGAATTACTTATAAGAGATATAGGCTTTATCCCTCAATTCTTTAATGAACTCTGCCTTTTTATCCCTGACTTTATCGTATGTTAACTTATTTTCTATAGACTGGAAAACTTCGCTTAAAGGGGTTGTCCCTTCCGTAATCCTGTCCGTAAGCATTACAACATAAAACTCGTCTTCAATAACAAAAGGCCCGCTGAATTCTCCCACCTGAAGAGAAAAAGCGTTTTCTTCTATGTCTTTCAGCAGTTGGCCTCTGCCGTAAAACCCCATATCTTCTTTGATATTTACAAACTTATCGTCTTTAAATCTGTTTTTTACTTCGGAAAGGGTATCTCCTTTTTCCAGAAATCCCACTATCTCATTTGTTTTTTCCAAAGCTGGCATCTCCCCCGAGTCTTTAACCGTAATTAAATCGAATTTCACCATTTCCTTTACGAAAAACTGGTCTTTATGCTCTTCATAATAATTTTTAACATCGACAGGCGTAACCACCACTCTGGAAGTGACAAAATACCCCACCACTTTCATTATCATTATCTGCTCCCTGATGTCCTGGCGATACTGCTCAACCGTTATCCCGTCACTTTCAAGTGCATCAATGAATTCCTGCTCGGAAGAAAATCTGGCTTTGACCTCGTTTGTTTTTCTGTCTATTTCTTCCTTGTCGACTTCGACTTTATATTTAAGCGCTTCCTGATAAAGAAGCTTGTTGTCTATCATCACGTCGAGGGCATCTCTCTGCGCGGCAAGCAACTTTTTATTCAGCTCTTCGCCCGAATATATATTTCTATACTGCTCGTACAAAGGCTTTATCAATCTGTTTATGCTGCTCGCCGTAACAACATCATCATTAACCACAGCTATTATTTTATCGAAGACAAAAGCGTAGGCGCCGGCCGGAAACATAAAACACACAGCGCAAATGATAAAAGCACAGATAGAATTGGCCACTTTACCTTTCATCATTTATCTTCTATTTTCAGTCCTTCTATGACTTCCTCGTTTATCTTTATATCGGCTTTAGATTTTATATCCTCAAGCCATTTTTGCAGGACGTCATTCCTTTTTTTCTGGAGCAGAACCTGTTTGATTCTATCCTTGTTTTCATCAAAATCTATCTTCTCGGTCTCTTGTCTGTCTGTAACCATTATTATGTGATATCCGAACCTCGTTTCCACTACCTGAGAGGTCTCTCCCACTTCAAGTTCAAAAGCCGCGCTCTCAAACTCCGGAACCATTTGCCCCAGAGCAAAGAAACCGAGGTCTCCGCCCCTTTTTGAAGAAGGGCAGTCCGACAACTCCTCCGCAAGAACATCAAATTTTTCGCCTTTTTTTAATCTTTTAAGCGTATCTTCCGCGACTTTTTTCGCTTTCTTCTTCACATCATCATCCGCATCTTCGGGAAGCTGGATAAGTATGTGGGATGCTTTTATCCTTTCCGGAACCACGAACTCCTCACTGTGTTCGTTATAGTATTGTCTGGCATCTTTATCTGTCAGCGCAATCTTATCGATCACTTCCCTTTCTATAAATATCTGAGAGGCCATCGACTTCTTGATGTCTTCTATTCTTTCCAGTAATTCTTCATCTTTATCGATACCTTTTTCCAAAGCCAGATCATATATTAAACTGTTTATTATCATGGATTCAATGACCTGTTTACGGACCTCTTCATCGTCATATGCGGAAGGAGTAACGGAAACTTTAAGTTTATTCCTGAAATCTCCAGCTGTTATTTTACGGCCGTTAACAACGGCTACCACATCTTCGCCGGAAGCGAAACCGGCCAAAATCTGCAAAGACATAAAACATATCACAAAGAAGAACTTCACTTTTTTCATCGACATCCTCCATCTTTCGGAATTGTTTAAAGCTGTCAAATACACGGAAAAGAAAGTGTAGCATTTACTCATATGCCCTGCAACAAGTTTTTAACCGTCGAAACCAGCCTTTCAGCGTTATTAAAATCGCTTCCTATATCCGAAAGTCCGTAACTCAGCCTCCTGCCTTTTTTTCTCACAATCAGCCTGTCTTTTATTATTTCAACCGAATTGACACCTGCCGCCGCCGCGGCAAATTTCAACCCGGCAGTCATCAATATGAGGCTTACAACCCTGGGAACACATCCAAACCTGTCTTCCATATCACGGAATATGGACTCCAACTCCTTATCGCCTGAAGCGGAAGCTATTTCTATATAAACTCTTGTCCGCTCGGTCTCGTCTTCTATATACCCTTCGGGAATTCTCAGATACAAACCGAGATCGATATGGACATCCGGAATTTCCCTTACCGGCTTGCCTTTTAATTCGGAAACGGACTGCCGCAGCAACTTGCAATATAGGTCAAATCCGATTGAACTTATATGGCCGTGCTGCTCTTTGCCTATGATATTGCCGGCGCCTCTTATTTCCAGATCTTTGAGAGCGACTTTGAATCCGGAACCGAGAGAAGAAAACCTTTTCATGGCATAAAGGCGTTTTTTGACATCCGTCGTCACAACCGAATCGGGGAAAGTAAAAAGATAAGCGTATGCCCGGCGTTTGAATCTTCCCACTCTGCCCCTCAACTGATAAAGATCCGCAAGCCCGAACATATCCGCGCGCTCTATGATTATTGTGTTTGCATTTGGAATATCTATGCCGGATTCTATAATTGTTGTTGAAACCAGGACATCGATTTTCCCGGAAACAAAATCACCCATTATGCATTCCAGCTCATGCTCATGCATTTGCCCATGAGCATAAGCAAATTTCACCTTGGGCATAAACTCAGACAGCTCAAAGCACACTTTGCCGATGGAATCAACCCTGTTATGAATATAAAAGACCTGCCCTTCCCTGCCAACTTCCCTAAGGATGGCTTCCCTGACGATTTCTCTATCATAAACGCCCACATATGTTTCAACCGGCAGTCTGTCTTCGGGAGGAGTAGTAATGGTGCTCACATCTTTTGCGCCCGCAAGAGACATATAAAGCGTTCGCGGAATGGGTGTTGCGCTCATAGCGAGAACGTCTACAGTCAACCTGAACTTCTTCAGCTTTTCCTTATGGAGAACTCCAAATCTCTGTTCTTCGTCTATAATAACAAGCCCGAGATCCTTGAACTCAACGTCATTTTGAAGCAGTCTGTGCGTACCGATTATAATATCCACCTTGCCTTTTTTAAGATGTGCAGCAATATCATTCTGTTCGGAAAATGTTTTAAATCTTGAAAGCATCTCGATACAAACCGGATAATCGGCCATCCTTTCGGAAAATGTATCGTAATGCTGTTTTGCAAGGATTGTAGTCGGCACCAGGACCGCAACCTGCTTCGAATCCATAACAGCCTTAAATGCCGCTCTCATAGCGACCTCGGTTTTCCCATAGCCCACATCGCCGCATATCAGCCTGTCCATGGGTTTATCCGACTCCATATCTTTTTTCACATCATTTGAAGAAGTATTCTGATCCGGTGTTTCCTCATAGATAAAAGACGCTTCGAATTCTTTTTGCCATGCGGTATCTTTTGAAAATCTGAAACCTGATGCCGTGTTCCTCTCCGCCTGTGTTCTCAGCAGTTCGGATGAGTAATCCATTATGGCTTTGCGGGCTTTAATCTTTTTATAAAGCCATTTTCCTCCTCCCAGTCTGTCAAGCGCCGGCTTTCCGTCTTTCAAACCTTTATAACGTTGTATTAAATTAAATTTGCTTATGGGAACATATAACTTTGAATTATCCGCATATTCTATAATAGCCATCTCAGATTTCTTACCGTCCTTCTCTATATCTCCAAGGCCCAGATACCTGCCGATTCCGTGATCTATATGAACGACATAGTCTCCCGTCTTAAGTTCGGAAATCTCCATAGGCGCAATCGAACTGTAAAATTTCCTCCTCGGGCGCTGTGTTTTATACCTTCCCCAAATTGCCTGGTCGGCAAGTATACAGAGGCCGGCATCGACCATCTGGAAACATCCCTTCATCATCCCAATAGAAAAAACAACCTTTTCAAGAGGGACTTTTTCCCCGCTCAGCATTTCGGACAGCCTTTTTATTTCTCCAATATTGTTTCCGAATACAAATAATTTCTGCCGTTCACTTATTATTTCCTTTATATTGCTAACAGCGCTACCGAATACATTTTTCATACCGGGATGTCCCGTTTCCGGCTTAAAATAATCCAACCTGTTTATTTTTAAAACGACTTCTTCTATATTGCCGAAATTCTCGCCGCCGAAATTTTCCTCTTTCAAGATAATTTTCTGCGTTTTTAAATCAAACAGCTGTTCTGCTTTTTCGCGCCTGCCTGAATTTACGGACAGTGCGTCACCGTCCTCTTTCATCATTAATACATCGGGTTCATCAAAAACCATCACCGTACCCGGCGGAAAATACTCCGTAATATTCCGCATTTTTCCGGGAATTACCATCAATGTTTCATCCGCGGGTGCTATCGACACAGAGCTTCTTTTCTCAAAGGATTTCTGGCTGGAAGCATCAAATATCCTGATGGAATCGACTCTGCTTCCGTCAAAATCCATACGCACGGGATAATCGGAATTTGACGGAAAAACATCGATAATGCCCCCTCTAACGCAAAATTCGCCTTTGAATGACACTTGTTTTACCCTTTCATAACCGACAGATGACAATTTTTGCCGCATATCTTCAAAATCCAGGTGTTTTCCCGATTCCGTCTTTATGACATATTTCAGAAAATCGGAAGGGGAAATGACTTTATCCCGCAGGGATTTATCCGTCATAATAACAAATAGAGGCTTTTTCCGTTCGCTGATACGAATCAGAGCGGACATTCTTTCCCCTACTATATCGATATGAGGATGGGAATGTTCTCCCGGCAGGATTTCCTTCGGGGGCAGATAAGAAACCTGCTCCGGGCCCAGGAAAGATTCTATTTCACCAAAAACAATCTCCGCCTCGTGGCTTCCCGAAACACAGAGGACGATATTACGGGAAAGTTTGCTGAAAAGACATGAAAGGACATATCCCTTCGCTTCCTGAGGTATTCCCCGGCCAATGCAATCTTCACCTTCCCGCGCAATATTCAACAACCGGCAAAATGAATCGGATTTCTCCGAAAAGGCAAGGACGTCCCATGGATTACAGAGATTTAATATATTTTTCGATCCGCTCAAGACCTTTTTCAATAACTTCCGTCGACGTGGCGTAAGATAATCTTATATGGGTGTCCCATCCGAAAGCAGCTCCGGGGACCACAGCCACATGGGCTTTCTCAAGTAAGTCTGAGGCAAAATCAGAGGATTTCATTCCTAAAGCGGAAATATTGGGAAAAACATAAAAGGCTCCGCCGGGCTTAACGCACGAAATCTCCGGCATTTTCCTTAATTTATCAATCATATAATCTCTTCTATATCTGAACGTCTCAACCATTTTGTTTATAAATGATTTATCTCCCTTCAGGGCGGCATAAGCAGCTTTCTGGGCTATGGAGGACGGGTTTGAAGTGCTGTGGCTCTGGTAACTTGACATCGCGGAAGCTATAGGCTTTGGAGCGGCAACATAACCGATTCTCCACCCTGTCATGGAAAAACTTTTGGAAACGCCGTTAACCACAACAGCAAGATCTTTCAGTCCCGGACACACTTTCAGGATACTTTCCGATTCCCCTTCATATACTATCTTATTGTATATTTCATCCGATATAACAAAAATATTATTTTCCACCGCAAATTCCGCTATTTCCCTGAGAATATTCTTTCCCGAGATACAACCTGTGGGATTGTTCGGCGAGTTTATTATTATAGCTCTTGTTCTGGGTGTAATCTTTTTGACGAGGTTTTTCATTTTAAGCTGAAAGTTTTCCGATTCGTCGGAAAGAACAAACACAGGCACACCACCCGCCATTTTGACCATTTCAGGGTAACTCAGCCAGTAAGGGGAAGGAATTATAACTTCGTCGCTTTCGTTCAGTATAACCTGAAAAATATTAAAGAGCGAATGTTTAGCTCCGCAGGAAACAACTATCTGTGAGGGATCGTATTCAACCATTGTGTCCTTTTTAAACTCATCGGCGACCGCTTTCCGCAGCTCAGGTATGCCAGCCGCGGGCGTATACTTCGTAAAACCTTCATCCAAAGCGTGTTTGGCGGCTTGTTTTATGAAATCGGGCGTATCGAAATCGGGCTCACCCGCGCCGAATCCAAGCACATCTACCCCTTGCGATCTCATTTCTTTCGCTTTGCCTGTTATCTCAAGCGTAACAGAAGGAGTTATATTCTGAACCCTGCAGCTCAGCGAAGTCTTACTTTTTTTTCTCTCCATAAAAATCTCTTACTATCTGCTCTATATCATCTTTACCCATCTTTATTATCCGCATTTCTCTTTCGGCGTTAAAAGGCGAATCGGAAGCATGGGCAGTATTCTCCATCACATTCTGCCCGAATTCACGCCTCACGGTCGCCCATTCGGCTTTTGTGGGATCTGTGGCTCCGAGTTGATTCCTTATTTTTTGAACGGCGTCTTTACCCTGATATACAAGAGCAAGGCATTTAACCCTGCTTTTCCGGTGCTTGTTTTTAAAAACCTCGGGATTTTTCCTGTCTATACCGGTCATAAAATAAACAATGTTATTGAATTCATTTTCCGCATTGATATTGCTGGTTTTCCTCGTCACTTTATCCAGACACGCATCCGGAACTTTAAAACCGAATTCCGATTCAATAGCTTTCTTAATCCTTTCTTTAATCCGGGACTGTAGTTTTTCAGCCAACACCTTTCTGACAGGACCGTAAAACTCTTCCGCTTCCTTAAGGCTGAGGCTTATAAGTTTCGCCCCGATTATATACAGTCCGGTCCTTGAAAAAAGATCTATGATATTGCCCGCTTTATGGCTTGGGCCGCGGAAATTATCCGGCTTAATGAGAACAAGTGTTTTTTGAACATTCTTTTTATTTTTATAATTTATCGCCTTCTCAAGAACACCGCCGCACTTTTTTGAGTGTTTTGCCCATATTTTCAGCCTTTTTTCCGCGTTTTCGGCATCCGGAGGGACAAGAACTGCAGGCTCAAAATAAGCGATGTTGCCTTTTGCGTCTTTTATGTAATCGCCGTAGGTATCGCGTATCGTTTCTCCTGAAATAGACCTATGAACCAGAGGGCCCACAACTTTTCTTATTTTTTCAACGGCATTTTCGCCTTTGAAGAGAAGGAACATCACTCTGTTGTGCATCTTGGATTTAGCGTGTTTTATATAATTATTCTGAAGATAGCTGATTATATGCGATTTGATTTTATCTCTGCTTCTTGAGTCTTTCTCTATGACGCCACAGAATTCTTCAACCAATTCCTTGCTGGGAGCAAACATCCTGCAGGCTACCAATTCAAGATTGCTTCTTCCCAACAGTCTTGCAATTACCCCTCCTGTCCTTGATTTCATAAGGGTATACGGATTTATTAAGACATATGCAAGTTCTTGCGACATAACCAATTCTCTAAAAAATTCCGTTATTAAAATATCTTCCGGAACCGCATCCTTGATATTGTGGAAATTTGAGGCGCGGCTCCGGAATTATTTTTTTTACTTGAAGCAGTTACTTCTTTTTGCCGAGAATTTTGAACATTCCCGTTCCGCAATCGGGACACTTGCCCTTTATCGCCTGGCGCCCGTTTGCCATTGTAATTTCGCTCGAATTGACCATTTCTTTTTTCGCTTTACATTTAACACAATAACCTTCAGCCATTTTCCCCTCCTCCTGAGAAATTTTGAATTACAGTTCTCCCGAAAATTTTAATGAAATTATCACTCATTATATTACTGTGTCAACAAAAATAAAACTAAATAATTTAAACACCGGCGGTCTTTTCTATTAATAATATTTTTCTTGCTCTTATTACTTGACTACATTTATCTAAAATGTTATTTGTTAATTCAGAACATTAATCAACCCTAAAGATGTTGAAATTTTCTCAATGATAAGATTGAGATTCATTTTAATTTTTTGTTTTCTCACCCTTTGGTCGGTTTCTTCCGATGCCGATGTCGTCCACCTTAAAAACGGCGGCAGACAGATGGGTATAATCGTGGATAAATACGCCGACCGCATAGTCTTGTCCATTCCCGAAGGCGAAGTTGAAATCATGATAGACCAAGTCAAAAACATTGTTTACGACGACCCCGAAAGTAATTACATGATGCTTGCCTCAAAATATGAAGAGCGCAAGGACTATGAAAAAGCCGTTACCTATTACAATATGGCGCTTGAGTTAAAACCCAATCTCAGGGAAGCAAAAGACGCGATAAACAGGATCAACGACATTATCGACAAAAAAAGGAAAGTCAAGGAGGAGCTCCTGGCTAAATTAAGAGAGAAAAAAGAACAACTTCTGAAGATGCGTGAAGAGCAGGAGTCAATACTCAGGCAAAATGTGGGATTCAATATCGAAAAAGAGGGTGATGATTTCAGGATAACCGATATTATGCCCGAATCCGAAGCCGCGAAAGCGGGTATCCAAAAAGATGACTATCTCGTCAGCGTATGGGATAAGGCGACAAAGTATATGCCGAGGGAAGAGGTTATCAAACTTCTTTCCGGCGCCGAAGGTTCTAAAATAAACATTACCGTGCAAAAGGAAATCAAGCCGCAAAGTGAAGAAATAAGTTGGGGAACAAGGTCTTTTAAGGGCATAGGTGCTTCTTTAAGCATGGAAACCGAAGGGCTTACGGTTATCAGTGTCATGCAGGGAAAACCGGCCGACATAGCAGGTCTCAAACCCCTGGACATCATAATATCAATCAATAAAGAACCGACCAGATATATGCCCATGGAAGAAGCCATAAAAACCATCGCTAATTCGCAGGGACAGACTATAGACCTGCTTATCAACAGAAGAATTGAATTAACCAGAGGCCCGGATTTTATCGACAAAGCTATTTCAGATAAAAACATACAGGAGTGAATCTTCTCTGTGATTTTCGAACAATGAAAGGAGCAAAAAATGGTTAAAATCAGGAAAATGAGAACCAATTACATCGTGAAAGGCAGACTTCAGGGAAAATATATATTTATAACATTACTGATTATGATTATCGCTTCGGTTCTTACGGGCGCCGTCATATGGAAAACAGGCATGCCTCTTGTCCAGGAACCGCTTCAGAAAGTATATCCACAATACAGGCTTATTCCCATATTAAACGCCATAAGGAAAAGCGTTATTTCAAGTCTCGCGCTGATCTCGCCTCTCATTATAATAATCAGCGTCTTCCTGTCGCATAAGATTGCCGGACCTATATACAGGCTTGAAACCGATATTGAGGAACTGTCAAAGGGAAATCTGAAAAAAAGAGTCCGCCTCAGAAAAGGAGACGAATTAAAAACTATAGCAAATCAGATAAATAATCTGGCATCTGTGCTTGACAGGAATATAGGCGAATCCAAATTCACCGCAAAAGAAATTTCGGTAAATCTCTCGAATCTCAAAGAAAACATCCAGATAGACGATAAGATAAAGCCCGTAATCGATGAACTGCAAAAAAATATATCCGAATTGAACGAAATCCTAAACAAGTTCAAAACCACATCCTGAAACGAAACAGGCTCTGTCGGTTCTTTATTTCGGGTCTATCGCATCCCTTATCCCTTCGCCTACCAGATTGAAGGCGGTAACGGTCACAAAAATAGCGATGCCCGGAAATACAACCAGCCACCATGAAAGATATTGTTTTGCCTGCGAAAGTATTTCGCCCCATGAAGGAGTCGGCGGCTGGACACCGAACCCCAGAAAACTCAGGCTTGACTCAATCAATATCGCTCCTGCTATTCCGAAAGTGGCGGAGACAAGCACAGGGCCTATTGCATTGGGCAATATATGCCTGAAAATTATCCTTATTGACGATACCCCCGCCGATCTGGCCGATTGAACGTATTCGATATTCTTTATTTTTAGTATTTCCCCTCTCATAAGCCGGGCAACTCCGGGCCAACCCGTCAATCCTATGACTGCCATTATGTTATAGATACTGGACGGAAGATACGCTATTATCGTTATGATAAGGAAAAAAGCCGGAAAACAAATCACTATTTCTATAATGCGGGAAATCACGGAATCCGCGAATTTACCGAAATATCCGGCAAAAGCCCCCATCAAAATACCTATCAGGACATAAATTGAAACCGCAACAAATCCAACAGATAACGATATCCTGCTGCCGTAAATAAGCCGGCTGGCAATATCTCTCCCCCTGTCATCCGTCCCTAATATATGTTTTCTGGAAGGAGGCTCAAGCACTTTATCAAGATCATACTGTGTCGGACTGAAACAAACCGGCGGATTTAATCTAAAAATATATTCCTCGTTTTCCGGCAATGTTTTATTCTTCAGGAAGGGAAACTCGAATTCCCCCGAACGCTTCCGTACGACCAGAGGAACATCATTTGCTATGAGGGGAGCCGCGACAGCGGCCAAGGCTATCGCGATAACCAAAATCAATCCTCCGAGAGCTATTTTGTTCTTTTTAAATCTTAGCCAGATGTCTAATAAGTAACTTTTTTTCATTCGTATGAAATCCTCGGATCTACCGCCGCGTAAAGGATATCCGATATCAGGAAGCCCGCAAGTGTAAGCAAGGCCGCGATTGAAGCGATACCCATTATCGTAGGATAATCCCTCGCCAATATGGATTCAAATCCCAGTTTCCCCATTCCCGGAATTGAAAATATGGATTCGATAATAACGCTTCCTCCAAGCATTGCCGGCAAAAGCCCGCCGAGCAGTGTTACAATGGGTATCAGAGAATTTCTCAGCGCGTGTTTGAATATCACCGCTTTTTCCGAAAGTCCTTTCGCTCGCGCCGTAAGTATATAATCTTGTTTTATAACATCAAGCATTCCAACTTTTGTATATCTCGACAGAACGGCAAGTCCGCCGTAAGACAGGCACAGCACGGGGAGAAGAAGATGCCACAAGCGGTCGATGGCAAACATTAAAGCTCCCGATTTCTCCGCGCCGTATGAATTCAGCCCGTATATCGGGAAAACATTCAGGTAATCACCGCCGCCCAAAAAAGTAATAAGAAGGATTGCAACCCAAAAATTCGGCAAAGAGTAAAGTATGAAAATAAAAAGCGTGAGCAATTTATCCGGCGCGGAATTGTGTTTTACTGAAGAAAACACGCCTATCGGTATCGAAACAAGGTAAATAACGAGTATCGAGATAATATTTATCTGGAGGGTAATCGGAATCCTTTCAGAAATTTTTTCCATCACAGGCCTGTTATCTTTATAGGAATTGCCGAAATCGAAAAGGATACTTCTTTTAACCCATCGGACATACTGGATTAAAATGGGTTTATCAAGGCCGTAAAGCTGTTTTGTTTGCTCGATTATCTCTTTGTTTACCGCATTGTCTTTCAGGGACTCCCCTATGCCGAGCTTTTGCGAAACGGGACTGCCCGGGGCCAACTGTATAATAATAAACGTCACCAGTGTAATCCCGATATAAGTCGGTATTATCAACAACAGCCGCCTCAAAATATAATCTTTCACCTTGTAATTACTCCGAGTAAAACTGGATACTATCCGGCACATACCATTCGGTTATCCTGAACCCCATAGGATAAACCTTTACATTCATAAATCTTTTATTCAGCGCGACAAGGGAATTATTGCAGAATAAAAATGTATAAGGCTGCATTTTATCCAGCAGCCTGTGGAATTCATGGCAGTATTCCGTCCTGCGGTTTTTATTCAGCGTTTCCCTGATGTTTTCTATAAGAAAATCCGCCCGCTCATCCTTGAACCCGATAAAATTCGACCCTTTATCCGCCTGCGAGGAATGCCATACCTGGTAAGGGTCCGATTCTATCGGCATTTGCCAACCGAGGGTTACAGCGTCAAAATTTCTTTCATTGAGATTCTGGATAAAAACAGCCCATTCAAGGTTTTTTATTTCCACCACAATCCCTTCCTTCGCAAAATCCTCTTTGATTATAGTGGCCAGTTTTGAAGAGAAATCCGCGCTTGAAGGAATCAGAAACTCAAACTCGAACTTTTTGCTGTTTTTATCGATGATACCGTCTCCGTCGGTATCTCTCCAACCGGCTTCCGCCAGAAGCCGTCTCGCTTCCTGCGGAGAATATTCCAAAGGCAGGACATCTTTATCATATTCATCGCTGTTCACATAAAACGGCCCTGTAACAACTACTCCAAGCCCGTATCTGAGTTTATCTAAAATCTTTTCCCGGTTAATAAAATGCGTCATCGCTCTCCTGACTCTGACATCGGAAAAAAGTTCTCTCTGCATATTCCATGCTATGAAAGAATAGTTAGGCAGAAAATATTTGTGTTTGTCATGCTTCCGCAGGAACTTTTCCGAACCGGTCTGTTTTTCCCATTGAAGAGGCTGAAGCGCCATCATGTCTATCTCGCCTTTTTTCAGCAATTGCAAAGCCACGGTTTCATCCGTGATGATTTTGAAAATTATTTTATTTATAAAAGTCTTTTCTCCACGGTAATCCGCATTTTTCTTAAGCGTTATCTCACTGCCGGTTTTCCATCCATCGAACAGGTAAGGACCGTTGCCTACCGGGCGGCGGTTCAGTACGGAATTATTGAAATCGTCGGAATCATAAATGTGTCCGGGTAATATAGGCATCGTGCCGCAAATCTCAAGGGCCCTGAAATATTTTCTCGCGTATCTGAATCTGACGGTGTAGCGGTCGATCATTTCCGCAGATAAGATATCATTATAATAATTTCTGAGATGAGGGGCGTTTACGGACGGGTCTTTTATCATGTTGAACGAGAAAACCACATCATTCGCCGTCATTTCGGAACCATCATGCCACTTTATACCTTTCTTAAGGAAAAATGTATACTCAAGCCCATCCCCGGATATTTCCCACTTTTCCGAGCACAAAGGCCTGAATTCAAGCGTCTGAGGATCCCTTTCGATCAAAGAATCGAATAACATCCTTTCTATTTCTCCGGAATAAGCATCCGTGCTTAAAATCGGATTCAATATATCCGGCTCGGCGGGAAGCAGTCTTACAAGAGCGTCTCCCGGGACAGGTTCGCAGTCGGACAAAACATATTCAGTGTAATCCCTGTCCGCTGAACATGACCAAGCAAAAACCGTAAAAATCGAAACCAGCAATAAAATTATCTTCTGTGGCATGCCACTCTGTGTCCTTTTGTAACTTCTCTCAATCCGGGTGTCTCTTTCCCGCACTTGTCAACGCATTCCGCGCATCTTGTATGGAACGGACATCCTTCCGGAGGA
>JAQUNG010000034.1 GCA_028717725.1 bacterium
TTCGATAGAATGGAAAGCTCCGTTTTGCTACCTGTATCGTATTATTTTTAAGGCGGGTACGGGTCCTATTCCGGGTAATTCTTCGAGTTTATCCGCATCCGCGCTGTTGATGTCGATAAGCGAAAAGGAACCTTCCGCGTAGTCTCTTCCTCCGGTTTTTTCCGTTTCTTCCGGTTTGACGGCGATGCCGCGGGTGATATTTTCGGCGGGTTTGATGGTTGCGGTGAAACGCGGTGCATTTTCGGGTTTATTAACGGAGCTTTCGGCTTTAAGCGAGAAAATGCCGTAAAACGATATTCCCATGCCGATAATTACGGATGAGAGAATTATAAGGAATGATATTTTTTTGTATTCTTCCCTGTTATTGTCTGGCATTCGGTACCCCTTTTTTTATAAAATGAATATTAAATTAGAGTTAAATCCGTATCAAGAAAAAAAATAAAAGATTTAGGCAGTGCGTATATATGATAAAATTTTATCTGCCCTTTTATTCCGGCTCCAAAAATAGAAAGGATGCGCGCGATGAAGATTAGATTCATACTGGTATTTGTAGTTGCTTTTATATGTTCTTCCTGTGATTTTTCCGATTATACATTGAGCAGGTTCTATAAAACCGAGAAACTGATTGAAGATGTTAAAGACGCGGGCAAGAGCGCGCCTGAAAGAATCAGGGCGGCAGGCATCCTTAAGCACAAAGGGGATAAAAGAGCCCTGCCGCCGTTACTGGAAATTATTATGGATAAAGATGAAGACGCGGTTCTCAGGTCGGAAGCCTGTATTGCGGCCGCGGTTTTGGCTGAGTCCGACAGAAAAACTACGAATGAGCTTGTCTTGCTTTGCCGGACAACCGATGAGCCTGAAATTAAGAAAGCGTTATTGAAAGCTTTCTCGCTCGCGGGGAGCGGCGCTATGGAGATTATATTGGCCGAGTTGCGGGAGCAGGAATTATACGATGTCAGACGCCAGAGCGCTCCCTACACAGTGCTCAGGGATCGTTTCGATAGAGAATCCGGTTTATGGGAAGAATTTTATATGGATTGCAATCCCGGTGGAGGTAAGTATTACTTTAAAGATCAGGGAATTGAGATTGAGATGTGCAGTAGCGGAATATTCGGGCTCTATAACAAGAGGGAATTCAACGGCAACTTCGACGTTGTGGTCCGGCTTGATTACGGAAGCGGCCGGTCCTGCGGCGTGGTACTGTTCAAAAACGCAGGCGGCTTACCCGACCCGGGAAATTTTTTCGGCGTTGAAATATTCCGGGATGAAGCGTCAAAAACAAAGGTCAGGGTTTTGTCCCAAAAAGACGGCAGCGATTTTCTCAGGTTTAATAAAAGATGGCGCGCCAAATTCGAATACGAGCTTGGCGACGATGTTTTCGGAAAAGAAGCCAGAGCTATCCGGATAGCGAGAGATGAAAAAGCCAAATGTATGCATTTCTATTATCTTTATGACAGGGTCATTGACGGGAAACGGCGCGAAGGATGGATGGAGTTTTCGACTCTACCCGATATATCGGATGAAAATTTTATCCTGTATCTCTATGCCTCTTCGACGGGTGTCAAACACTCGAAAAGCGTATTTAAGGATGTGATTGTGGAACAGACTTTGACGGATGATTTGTCCGACGAGGATACGGGTTTCGGTGCCGGGTGGAGAGATTACACTTTTTCCGGATTTACCGGAAAAGGGGTTGTCGTATCTTTCGGCGAGGAGTTTCCTTTTTACAAAGATTCGAAATTTGTCTTTTGGTCGGAAGCCAATTATCAGCCGTGGTGGCATATAGACGATAAATGCGGTGTTTCGTATGAATTTTGCGAGATCTGGAACGGCGGTGTGGACGGTTGCTGTGAGCCTATGAGCGACAGGCTGCGCCGGTGGTCGAAAGCCGATATTGTTGAATCGAATGACGCGCGTGTTGTTGTCCACTGGCATTATGTGCTCGCTAATACCGAATATAAATGGTGGGGTATGAAGCCTGATAAAAAACCGTATGCCGATGAGTGGTATTATTTCTATCCTGACGGAACCGGTGTCCGTAAACTGGTTTATACCCCTGTATCGGGTACGAAATACGAGATGAGCTGGAACGAGATTTCAGAACTGATGACCATAAACCGTTCCGGTGTCAGGCCGTCCGAATTCCTCAGCCAGACCGCCGTGACTATGCTGAACCTTGAAGGCAAAAAGATAGATTTTCTCTGGGACCTTTCGCAGGAGAAAGCTCCGGCTAAGATGGATCCGGATACCCGCTCCTGGAACGAAGCTATCTGCAGGATTAATCTTATATCCAGGCCTGCCGTGTTTGAGGTTTTCGCCCAGAGCGACGAAACTTATGCGAAGACTTTTCCCAGACAGTATAAAGACTGGTGGGGGCACTATGGACAGGATTGGTCTTTTGAAATGAGAGGCGGATATGAGTTTAAAGATGATTTTTGGACATTTTCCCATTGGCCTATAAGCAAAATCCCTTATGATGAAGCTGTGAAGACCAACGGTAAATTTTTGAGGGAACCGTCGCATACGTCCCTGCTTCCTGTCGCGGGGCATCCCGGCGCCACGGAAGTTACTACATGGGCAATGCTTATCGGACTGGGTGAAGATGGCAACGATAAAGATTTGATAGACAGGACAAAATCATGGCTTTATCCCGGCAAAATAGAAATGCGGAGCGGGAGCAGCAGCTTTGTGGAAAATGATTATTATCAGAGAGCTCTTGTTTTCAACAATGTCAGGAGTGACGGGAAATGTGATTTTTCGCTTGATCCGAAAAGCAGGGATTCAATCGTCATCAATCCCGTTTTTATAATTAAAAACTGGGGAGGAAAAGCTGTTTTTGTTAAAGCCGGAGGAGAACAGTTGGAAGAAGGTCCGGATTTCAGAACGGCGGTTGTTGACGGCAAAGCGATTGTCTGGGTAAAGATGAAATTCGAAGAGCCCGTTGAATTTTCCATATCCGGCGATAAAAACGCCTCTGAAAATTCAGATGCCGAAGGAAAATAGGCTAACGGATTATCTTGCGGATCAGTTTCGGCCTGTCCGGCTTTGTCTTTGAAAGGATAAAAGAGCGCAAGAGCCTTTCTTTCGCATGTTTCAATATGTTTTTATCCGAGGTATGTATTGTTGCCAGCGTTTCGCCTTTACCGGTAAAATCGCCGATTTTTTTGCGCAGTATAATTCCGGCTCCGGGGTCTATTTTGGAAGACATGTCTTTTCTGCCCGCACCTATCATCACAGCCGTTAACCCTATTTCATGGGTGTTTAATTTTTTCAGGTATCCTCTTTTAGGGGAGTTCAGGCGGCAGATATATTTTGAAGATGGGAGGAGCGAGGTGTTTTTGAGAACGTCCGGGTCTCCGCCCTGATTTTGAATCATTTCGCATAATTTTTCAAGAGCCGAACCATCCTTAAGCAATTTTAGCGCGAGCATCCTGCCCGATTGGAGATTTTTTGTTTTTCCGCCCATAACGAACATATAGGCCGCGAATTCCACGCAAATGGATTTTAAATCTTCAGGCCCCCGGTCTTTCAGCGTTTCTATGCATTCTTTTATTTCAAGAGAATTACCTACCGCGTATCCGAGAGGCTGGTTCATGTCGGTTATGATGGCAACGCATTTCCTTTTCATGCTTTTCGCTATCTTAACCATCAGCAGGGCCAGTTTTTCCGAGTTCCCGGCGTCTTTGATAAATGCGCCGCTGCCCGTTTTGACGTCTAAAAGCAGTGTGTCCGCGCCTTCAGCCAGTTTTTTGCTCATAATACTGGCCGCGATAAGAGGTATGCTGTCAACAGTCGCAGTTACGTCTCTGAGGGCATATATTTTTTTGTCCGCGGGAGCGATTTTTTCGGTCTGGCTGATTATCGCTATATTCGATTTTTTAAGCAATCCGAAAAAATCTTTTTTTGAAAGGTTTGTGTTTAAACCCTTTATAGATTCCAGTTTGTCAATGGTTCCGCCGGTGTGCCCCAGTGACCTGCCGCACATCATCGGAACCGTTATGCCTCCCGCCGCTGCCAAAGGCGCCAGGACTATAGATACTTTGTCGCCTACGCCTCCGGTTGAATGTTTGTCAACGGTTACGCGCCCCAGCTTTGAAAGGTCCATTACCTCGCCGCTATCCATCATGGATTTTGTAAGGGAAAAAACCTCGTTTTCCGACATCCCTCTGAAAAAAACGGCCATCAGAAACGCGGAAAACTGGTAGGAAGGTATGATCCCGCCGTTAAAACCCCGGACCATAAAGTCTATCTCGCGGCCGGAGAGTTTTTCTCCGGTTCTCTTTTTCAGGATGATTTCGTATGGTGATAGATGGATATTGGCCATAACTTAATTATATTTCTTAACCGGTATATAGTCAAACAGTTGCGGAAATATCATTAATCGGAGGAGAAAGACGGGCTTGACAGATTGCATATAAACAGGTATATTACCGGTATATAGGAGAGCGTGTTATGAGAAAATCGATTTTTTTCTTTATGGTTTTTTTTCTGTTTTTAAACGTGGTTTTTGCCGAAGAATTGTTTTTCTTTAAAAGCGACGGCGGCTCGGTTGATTACAGGTATTCTTATCCTGATATTACCTCTGACATAAATATCGTTGAGGCAAGCGAAGGCGGATATATGGCTGAAATCCGGCTTGATTTCTCCTGTTATTCGGGCGCTGCGATAGGGTTGTCGAGTTGTTTCAGCCTTTCCCCGAGAAGAGATGATTATTGCCTGGAATTCGAAGCCAGGCAGACGGGCAGTCTCGGAGCTCTTTTTGTTTCCCTGGTAGCGGATGAAAAAGAAGGGAAAAAAGCTGAAACGACGGTTATGTCCACGCCGGTTTACGGGTTTATCGGAAAAGATTGGAATAAGTTCAGTATCCCGGTTGCGGATTTTCCGTTTACCGGCAAATTCTGGAACGGCGGCTATATGGAGAACCTGGCGTTTGACTGGAATAACATAAAAGAGATTAAATTTTCCATTGCTCCGCAAAAGGAAGAAAGAGAAATAAAACTGTTTGTAAAGAATGTCGGATTTGTGAAAAAAAGCGGCGGGTTTGCGTTTGTTGACGGGAAAGTTATAGATAAAGACGAACTTTCCGCAAAATGTCTTTGTGGGGTTTTTATCGAAGGGCTTCCGGAATCGCTTGAAGGTATAGATGAATATATGACGCTTAGCGGAAAGAAACCGGCAATTATATCATGGTATTCCGATTATTCGCTCCCGTTCAATAAAGAAAAAGCGCTTAATGTTTTTAAGAATGATATGATACCTCTTATCATATGGGAAAGCTGGTATCACGATAACAGAAACGCCATAAAACTCGACGATATCATTAAAGGCAGGCACGACCTTTATATTGAGAAATTTGCCGAAGATATAGCTAAAGTCGATATTCCGGTATGGATTTGCTGGGGGCATGAGTTTAACGGATACTGGTATCCATGGTCTATCGCAGAGAACGAAAAAGACGCGAAAAAATTCGCCGCCGCTTACAGGCATATAGTCGATATTTTCAGAAAGAAAAATGCCGGCAACGTTAAATGGATCTGGACGATAAGTTATAAGATAGAATACGGCAAAGACGACTGGAATGACATTAAAGCCGCTTATCCGGGAGATGATTATGTGGATTTTCTGGGAATGACGGGGTATAACGGCGGTGCCGATGCCGTGAAAGGGGGCAAATGGCTTGAATTCGGCGAAATATTTTCAAGGGCTTACGGAGAGTTAACGTCAAATTTCCCGGATAGGGATATTTTTATACTTGAAGTAGCGTCAGCGGAAACAGGCGGCAGCAAAGCTTCATGGATAAGGAATATGGACAGCTCTTTGCGGGACGATTTTCCCGCCGTCAAAGGTTTTATATGGTTCAATGTGAAAAAAGAAAGGGATTGGCGAATTAATTCTTCCGAAGAAGCCCTTTTGGCTTTCAGGGAGATATCGGGAAAGCCGTATTACAAAAGTAATCCCGATGAATATTTGAAAGGTTTTTCGGGTTTATGCAGATTTGAAGAAGAAAAAAAATCCGGTCCGGCGCCGGCAAAAGGAAAACTTTCTAAATACGAACCGGAATCAGGGTGTTATATAGGCGCCGCGCTTGATTGGGGCGAAATTTCGCAGGATAAAGACGCCATTGATGCCGCGGATGCTTTTAAAAAAGGAATAAAAAGTTTTAAATCGATCTACGGCAAAAAACACGTCCTGTTTGAACAGTTTATATTTTTTCCCCATGGAGCCGACTGGCAGGAAAAAGACCTGAAAGGATGTTATCCGGAATGGGATTCCGATCCTGCCGGATGGGCGACCGCGAAAGATTTCTGTCTTGCCGTAATTGATTCTGGGGGGGTTCCCGTCCTTACCTTGGAACCTTATGTTTTTGGGGATTTTTATAAAAGCTGGCAAGACGGAAACCCGGCTTATGAGAATACTAAAAAATTTGCCGGTGCCTGCGGCGAAATAGGTCACCCTGTTTTTATAAGATTTGCCCACGAGATGAACGGTAGCTGGTATCCGTGGGGCGTGTGGATAGATAAGAATAAAAACACGGTTTATGACGAAGGAGAAGAAACCGGACATACGCAGGAAAACTACAGGACGGCTTTCAGAAACGTTTCTGCAATGTTTAAAAAATATGCTCCGAATGCCGCTGTCATCTGGTGCCCCAACCACGGGTGGCTCGGGGGAGAAAGAAAAGATAATTATACCGGATTTTATCCGGGCGATGAATATGTAGATTGGGTCGGGCTTGATTTTTATGAAAGGGGATGGAATTTCCCCGGCGTAGATTCGAAAATATGGGGCGGATTATTCACTTACGGACTTACGCATGATTCTCTTGATGACGCGGCCACTCCCGGAAACGAAAGCGTGAATTTCTACAAGGTGTATTGCGAGGAAAAACAAAAACCGCTGATGATATGCGAAACAGGAGCAACTCTGACATACCGCGGTGATTTGGAGAAAAAGAGGAGAAGGGACATAAGCCATAAATGGAAAGGCGGCAAGTGGAATTCCGGCGAATACGGATGGATCGCGGGTGTTTACGCCACATCGCAGGTCAAAAGCGGTAAATTCAACTATAATATAGATACGGCGTTTCCCAAACTTAAGGCAGTGATATGGTTTCATCAGGCCAAGAGGGAGGATGTTCCGGTCGAGATAAACAAATTTATGGAAGGCGAATTTTCCGATGTCATCGGATACGGCTCAAAAAAGGTTAAGTGGTTTAATAACGCGTGGTGCGATTACAGAATCGGCAATAATTCGGTTGATGAAGAGACAAAATATGATGTAAAATACAGTTCCGAAGATGAAATAGGGCTATACAGGGAACTTACCGGAGTTGAATATTTTACCGGAGAATTTACATCTATCCACAAGGAGGAAAAATGAGAAAGATCCTGTTTTTTTCTTTGACGTTTATTTTTACGGCCTGCGCCCAGGCAAAAGACGTCGCAGTGTTTTTTGACGGCGATATAGATGCCGCGATGGGTATGTATGTTTATGTATTTCCCGAGAACAGCGCGAGTTTCGATGTTGTTGAAGAAGACGGTAAAAGCGTTTTAAAATCAGTTCTTGACGTGAATACATGGTCGGGCCTGGCGTTCGGTAAATACCCTTTGCTTAACGTATCTAAAGATGTCCCGGGAGCGGTCCTCGAAATTAAGATAAAAGGGAGAAAAGGCGGCGAAAAAGTGAGAATCTCCGTTCTCGACGCCGAAGACTCGGACGGCAAGAAAGTCGAAGTGAGCAAAATACTTTCCCCTCTGAAAGCCGACTGGGATGTTTTAAGGGTAAGGCTTACCGAGTTTCCTGTTGACGGCGGATACTGGGACGGAAAACAGATGAACCCGGCGAAACTTGACTGGTCCGAGATAAAGGAAATCAGGGTGGTAAGCGCTCCCAACCAGAATACGGAAGTTGAATTTTTCATTGAATATGTGAAAATTATAAAGCCTGACACCGTGCTTTAAGGTTACATAAATATATAACAAACGGGGGTTGAAGCAGTTACAAACCCCCGTTTTTTTATTGACTCGGCATATGTTATATTGTAATATTCGGCTTTTCCGGAAGACGGTTGAGGATCTTTATAAGTGATTTGATTCAGGAATAGTTCGGGAAGTGATTTCCGGGGACGTTTGTAATCCCCGCCGAGGATTACTGCACTCGGCTTTTTTGCTTGCTCGCCTTTCGGCACCTTGGCCGCTCGCAAAAAAGACGCCCCTGAAATTATTCCCTCACTATTACAGCTCTTTGTATTCTTAAACGTATTTAAATGATGGGCGGTTAGCTCAGCTGGGAGAGCACCTGCCTTATCCCGTGAGACTGCAGTTTACGGAACGAAAGTGAACGTAAATTGCAAAGTCGAAGTGGATCCCGCCTTGGCGGGGCAATGAGATACGGGATCTAAGAGCTTCATCGTTTTACACTTCCTTTGGTCGTGTAAAGCCGTGAATCTCTAAGACAATCAGTTTTATGGTTCTTTACGTTTTTAGATATGTTTAAATGATGGGCGGTTAGCTCAGCTGGGAGAGCACCTGCCTTACAAGCAGGGGGTCACAAGTTCGATCCTTGTACCGCCCACCATCTTCCCTTTTCGGGGGTGTAGCTCAGTTTGGTTTAGAGCGCCTGCCTGTCACGCAGGAGGTCGCGGGTTCGAGCCCCGTCACTCCCGCCATAATTAAAGGGCGGAGGATAATATCCCCCGCCCTTTAATTATTTACGTGAAGCTAGGGATTTGTTCAATGCCGCAAATCAAATTATATATATTGAAGAGTATGGCAACGGGCTGCTTATATGTCGGAATAAGCAGAAATTTATCCAGAAGATTGAGAGAACATAAAAAAGGGCAAAGTACTGGGACAAGAGGAAAAGGCCCTTGGAAATTAGTGCACCAGGAAAGTTTCCCTGATTATAAAACAGCCCGTGAAAGGGAGAAATTTTTGAAGAGCGGCAAGGGCCGTGAATGGTCGCGGTCAGCCTTCGGCTGATAAAGTTCGAGTTTACCCGCCGCAGGCAGGTTTACCCGCCGCAGGCAGGTTTACCCCCGCAGGCAGGTTTACCCGCCGCAGGCAGGTTTACCCCCGCAGGCGGGTTTACCCGCCGCAGGCGGGCTTGTCCGCCTTAGGCGGACCCCGTCACTCCCGCCATTTTTGCTGCGCAAAAATGGCAGAGCAATTGAGCAATAGAAAATAGAACAATAGACAAATAAAAACTCAATTGCGGTCTAATTTCCATTGTTCTAACCAACGAGTCGAGCAAAGGATGACATAGTATCACAATTCTTAATATTTCTTATCTAAGAAGTACAAAACCCCACAAATTGCGAATTCGCATATTATATGTTATGCCACCGGAAAAATATGACAAATCAAAAATCAAATTAGACGGATGATAATCAGGAATCTTTGATTACTGTTGACAAGCTGACAAAAAAGTTTGAGGACATAACTGCCGTTGATGAAATATCTTTCTCTCTGAACCGCGGTGACATTTTCGGTTTTCTCGGACCCAACGGAGCGGGAAAAACAACCACCATCAACATGCTTACGGGACTCTCCAGACCGGACTCGGGAATAATAAAAGCTGTGGGCTTGGATTGCACCAGGAATCCGAAGGCAGCCCAGCATTTAATCGGAGTCGTCCCTGATGAAAGCAATCTTTATCCGGAACTCTCCGGTTTTGACAATCTTTGCTTTTGCGCGTCTTTATATGGTATCCTCCATATCTCCTTGCAATTGCTTTTCCGGTCTTTTATCATTGAGTGATGACCAAATCAATCCAGAAACTTAAGAGATGGCTTTTCCCAGTTAAAATAGTTGTCGATACGAATATATTTGTCGGCGCCCACTGGAATGATGACAGCGCATCCGCGGCTGTGTTAAAAAAGATAGAAAACGGGGAAGTGAAACTGCTCTATTCCGAAGACATCAAAAAAGAGTTGTTTTTTATATTAAAACAGATGAAAGCCCGCCGCGAATTTATCTTGAGAACCGAGAAGATACTCGGCATGGGAAAAAAAATCAGGGAAACCGCGAAAGTAATAGTCGTGAAAAACGATCATTCGGATAACAAGTATTTTTCATGCGCCCTAAGCGGCGGGGCGGACTGGATAATTTCTTCGGATAAGCATTTCCATTCCGTAAAGAACTTCAGCATTCCTGTGGTGCGGGCATCCGAGTTTGTCAGTCAGCAAACAGTGGAATAAGTCAAATCTTGACATTAAAAATGTTTTTACGGATAATAGCTATTCCATTAAACAGGGCGTGAATATGGCAAAAAAGGCAAAAAAGGATCTGATTAATCTGGCGGATTTATCAAAAGGGGAAGTCCTTGAGATATTTTCAGCTTCGGCTGAGCTGAAAAAGAAGCTCAAAGAGAAGCAACCGGCCGATATGCTCAAAGGCAAGACGCTTGTCATGCTTTTCGAGAAACCTTCACTCAGGACAAGGGTTACTTTTGAGGTAGGGATGTTCCAGTTGGGCGGGATTGCGATTAACCTTGACCCCACCACTGTCAAATTGGGCGTCAGGGAAAGCATATATGACGCCGCGAAAAATTTTTCAAGGTGGGTTAACGGGATAATGGTCAGGACGTTCTCTCATAAAAAAGTCGAGGAACTTGCCGAATATTCAGAAGTTCCCGTTATAAACGGCCTGACGGATTTACTTCATCCATGCCAGATTTTAACCGATGTTTTCACTATTATAGAGAAGTTTTCCCTCAATCCGTCCGCGCCGGATTTTAAAGGATTGAAAGTGGCATATGCGGGCGACGGCAATAATGTTGTCAATTCGCTCATCCAGGCTTCCGGGTTGCTGGGTTTTGATTTAAGTGTCGCTTCGCCGGATGGATATTTCTGCAATAAAAAAATCCTGGACGGAGCTATGGCTCTGGCAAAGACAAGCGGCGCTAAAATAACAATGGGGACAAACCCTTCTGAAGCGGTTAAAAATGCCGACGTCGTTTACACGGACGTATGGGTGAGCATGGGAAAGGAAAATGAAAAATCGGGGAGAATGGACATTTTCAAGCCTTTTCAGGTCAATAAAAAACTTTTCTCCCGCGCCAAAAAGACGGCTTATTTTATGCATTGCCTGCCTGCCCACAGGGGCGAGGAAGTAACCGATGAAGTCATAGACAGTCCCAACTCAATAGTTTTCGATCAGGCGGAAAACAGGCTGCACGTCCAGAAGGGTATTTTAAGTATTCTTATGAAAGATTCCTGATCGGAGATGCCGGGCAGAATGAAAAACAGAAAATTGTTTTTTTCAAATGTGAGAAAACCGCCCTCGAATCTGAAAATAACGGATAAAATCCCTCTCGGGCCTTCAGTCGGAAAAGCTTGGATAGACAATTCAGGCAACCTTGTTACCGAAAGATATATTTCCGATGAATTAATAGGGAAGACCCGAAAAGGGAAAAAACTCTGGTTTTTTGACGGACGGGGTAACTGCGTGATGGAACAGTCGCATAACCTGCCACTGCCTTTTGTCCATATGCTTGCTGCGGGAACGCAGTGTTACAGTATCTGTGACCATTTCCTGAGGGGTTATTTCGGAATCGATTATACCCGTATGTTTGGCGAATTTGACGGCCACTATTTTCCCAAGGACCAGGGGCGGTTCGTATGGGTGCGCTCAAGAGAGGATAAATCCTGCTGGTGCGTGAATTATGCCCCGCAGAGAAGGATAGAACCCGATTCATTCGTGTCTACTTTCGGAATGGGGTTTGCTTCTATCGAAAACGAATCGAAAAATCTGGGCCTGAAAGGAAAAATAAGCGTTTTTGTTCCTTTGAAGGATAAAGTTGAGTACTGGATAGTCGAGATTGAAAATACAGGCGCCGCAAAAAGAGAAATAGACCTTATCTGCGCCGTTCCCGTGTTCGGGGGCAGCAGGCATTATACGGAATATCACCGTGATGTTGTCCGCCTGTATAATAAAACGGCTTGCGACGGCAAAAAAGGCTCGATTAAAATCAAGCCGGGAATAGAATGGGTGGAAGGCCGCTCGAAAAAAAGCGGCATAACGTATTTCCTTAGCGCTGTCGCGGATTCGGGCAAAAAACCGGACCGTTATTATACGGACAGGGAATCTTTTCTCGGACCCCATCAGAGATGGTCCGAACCTCTGAGTATCCTGGCGGATATCCCGCCGATATACGAGATGCTCGGAGAAGAAGCCGTAGGCGCCGCGCAGTTTTCGTCCATAACCCTCAAGCCCGGCGAGAAGAAATGTTTTGTCGTTCAAAACGGTATCGGTATTACGGAAAAAGAATCCGATGCGCTGATAAGGAAAAACACATACAGGAACGCGGTTTCGGAATTAAACAGGGTAAAGGATTTCTGGGACAGGAACATAAACCGGAAGAAAATAGAAACCCTTGACCGAGATTTCGATATTTCATGGAATAAGTGGTGGTATTACCAGCTTTCAATGAGGCGCTGGTTCGGAAACACGGGCCATCCCGAATTCGATTACGGGACCGATTTCAGCGGATGGAGAGAAATCTGGCAGGATATGATAGGGGCTATTCTTGTAGACGCGGAAAGCGTGGAGTCCCAGCTTCTGGACACTCTTTCCGGAATAAGGATTGACGGGACAAACGCCACAAGATTTTTCGCGAGAACCGGAAAATTCGGCTCCGATAAAATCAACGGACTCTGGTGCGACCACCCGTATTGGACAGCCCAGACGGTGCTTCTTTTCGCGGATTATATAGGGAAGCCTGATTACTGCGTAAGGGAAAAAGCTCCCTATTTCAGGGATTTGTATCTGAGCAGAGGAGATTTAGTCGATAAAAATTGGGTTGGAGATGTTACGGGTTTCGCGAAGGATAAGAGGCGGAAAAAGGTTTTCGGCACGGTTCTTGAGCATATCCTGCTCCAGAATCTGACTATGTTTTTTGATTGCGGAAAAAACGGGTTCCTGTCGATTAAACGCGCCGATTGGAATGACGGCATGGACCAGCTTTGGGGAGAGAGCGTCACCTTTACCATGGGCAATGTCCAGAACTTCCGGGATATAGCGGATTACCTGCTGAAACTGAAGGGCAGAAAAGCGGTTTCGGAAGTGGAATTAATGGAGGAAATGAAAATACTTTTAGGCGGAAATACGGCGAGTCCCGCCGAGAGAAAAAAAATTCTTAAAAAATTCATCAAAAAAGTCGACGGCGGAGTATCAGGCAGAAAAATCAAAATTTCCGCGGATGTGCTCATAAAAAGTCTCAGGAAAAAAGAATCCATACTGAAGAATATCATAAATAAAAAAGCGTGGAACGGCGAATATTATACCGGGTATTTTTACAAAAACGGGAAACCGGTTGATACGAAGTTCAGCGCCGCCGAATTTGAGATTAATCTGATGCCGCAGTCTTTTTCTATTATGTCAGGCGTCGCGGACGGGGAAAAGGCCGGCAGGGTGATTAAATCGGTCGATAAATATCTGCGCGACAGGAAAATCGGAGGACTGAAGCTGAACTATCCTCCTTACAGGGAATTTAACCCCGGAATAGGAAGGCTGACGGGTTTTGCCCCGGGCACAAAAGAAAACAACGCTGTGTTCAACCACGCGAACCTTTTCTGGATATACGCTATGATGTTGTCTGATAAACCCGTTGAAGCATTCAGGGTCTGGAACGGTATTAACCCCTTAAACCACGAACAGACCGAAGCTAAAATACCGCCGTTTCTTCCCGAATACTGGGTTTCCGAAGACAACGGGCGTATAAGCGGTCGAGGAGAATATCCTCTTCTTACCGGTTCGGCCGTATGGACCCGTATCATTTTTGAAAGGTATGTAATAGGATTCAGATCCTGTTTTGACGGTATTGTCATAGATCCCAAAATCCCTGCAGGCGGGGGTTGGGAAAATGTGCGGTTCTATACTAAATTTCGGGGCGCGGACTACGTTGTGAATATTCAAAATCCTACGGGAAAAGCATTTAGGAAAATCGACAGAATATTGGTCAATGGCAGGGAACATAAGGGCCCGTTTATAAGTCCGGATACAAAAGAAAAGAAGGTCTTTATCGAAGTTTTGTTAAAATGAGGGAAAAATAATCGTCTTGACAAATCCTTAAATTACATTATATTTATAACAGGTGTGGTTTTTTTTTGGGGAAAAATGTAACCGTTTACACACATTGTTGCATTTTTCAATGGTAAAACCTGGTTATCATTGCATCTTTTGAATTAAATGGGGGAAAAAGGAGGGAAAATGAGGAATCTTGTCATTTGTGTAACTGCCTTACTGACTGTTTTAATCCTGCCTTTAAGCGCTTCCGCTGAAACGGTGCTTGCCGATTTTAACAGCGGTTCCTCGCCGAATAATGTCGGCGGAGGACTCGGCGCATGGGACAAAGACCCCCAGGACAGCACACAGACCTGCCGCGAATCGTTTGACAGCATGATAAAAAGAGGAAATAGCGGATATTCGCTGAAACTTGACTACGACGTCGATTCTCCGAATCCGGCGTTTAACGGTTTCTGGATGAAACTGAATAATAAGAACCTTTCACAGTATCAGACGCTGAATCTCTGGATTAAAGGGGATTCTTCCAGGGGATATACGGAAAGGTTCAAAATAGAGCTTAAGACCCCGGACGGAGTCGGCAAATATTATATAACCGGAATCAGTTCGGACTGGCAGAAATTTTCCATACCTCTTTCGAGTTTTGGGCTTGGAAGTCTTCACAGCTGCGACGAACTTGTTATTGTTTTCGAGGACCAGGTCGCTACCGATAAGGACGGCACAATATATATAGACGATATTTCCGTTGAATAAGTCAGCCGATATTGGAATAATATAAATAAAGTGGGGGAAAAGAGAAGAAAGGAGTCCGAAAATGAAGAAGGTATTAGTTGCTGTTGTGATAGCATTGGTGATGATCAGCCTTCCTGCCTATGCCGCGCAGAAAGTCCTTGCGGATTTTAACAGCGGAACAAAACCTAACAACGTGGGTGGTGATTTTGGCGCATGGGATAAAGATCCCGTGGATAACACACAGACATGCGTCGAATCATTTGACGATGTCATCAAAAACGGCGAAAGAGGATTTTCGATGAAGTTGAAATATGACGTCGATTCGCCGAACCCCGCGTTTAACGGTTTCTGGATGAAGTTAAACGGCCTTAACCTGACGCCTTATAAAAATCTGAATCTCTGGATTAAAGGGGATTCTACCGCCGGATATACGACAAGGTTCAAAATTGAGCTTAAGACCCCGGACGGAGTTGGCGCTTATTATGTTACCGGCATTAATGATAAGTGGCAGGTATTTTCGATTCCGCTGGAATCGTTCAACCTTCCGAGTCTTGAAAACTGTCAGGAACTGGTAGTTGTTTTCGAAGACAGAATTGCGGACGTAAAATCAGGCATAATCTATATCGATGATATAAACGTTGAATAATCGGTCTTTCAAATCGCAGATGTGATACCGGTTAAAGAGGACGGTTTCCGGATGAAATGTGTTTACAGGAAAAATAAAAATACTTCTTTGTCGATAGCCCTTTTTATTCTGTTATATCCGGGTATTTCCGGTGCGTCTGAACGGCTGAGCGCCGACGTTCTGGATGTGACGGCTGTAAAAAAACTGGAATTTTCGGAAACCGGCTGTCTGAAAAGCGATCCGCGTTTCGGGAAATTGTCGCCGGAGAAGGAAATCCTCGACAGGATACAAGATCTCAGAGGATTTCCTTCCCGGAAATCAGTCAAAAAGACTTTCCCGGACGATAATGACCGATTTCTAAAAACGCTTGCCAAAGATACGTGGCTTTATTTTGACAACCTGATAAACAAGGGGACCCAGTGTCCCGTCAGTTTTGTTAAACTCGGTGAAGAACAGAGCAAAGGGAAGGGGTGTTTTATCGCCGGGCATACCTCAACGCGGGATATATCCCTTTACATTGTTTCCGTTGTCAGCGCCTATGATATGGGTTTTATCAAAAAAGATAATGCCGTATTGAGGATTAAGTCCACACTGAAAAGCGTCGGATATTTTGAACATTATTACGGATTTTTATACAAATATTACGACCATACGAGCGGTGAAAAAGCGGGTGATTTCCTGTCCAGCCTTGACAATGCTTTTTTTGCCGCCGCTTTGATTGTCGCGAGAAACGCGTTTCCGGGCGAATTGTATGATATATGCCAGGAAATGATGTTAAAGATGGATTTCTCGTTTTTCTTCAATGAAAACAGCAATCGTTTTTACGGCGGATTTTATTCCGAAACGGAGAAATATACGGAATCGGAATATGAGGTTTTTTTTACCGAATCCCGCCTGCTAAATTTTATAGCGGTCGGAAAATACGATACGGGAAAAGAATGCTGGCTTTCGGGAGACAGGGTTTTCCCGGATATCAGGGGTAAATGCGAAAACATTATGCCGGGATGGAGCGGAAGTATGTCGGAAGCCGCCGTTCCCGGCGTTTTTATAGATGAAAAAAATATCTTTAAAGGAAAAATGTGGGAAAACGGCCGCGCATACGCGCTGTGCCAGAAAAAAGTTTTTTTTGACGGCGGATACTGGGGTGTTTCCGGGTGTTACGACAGTTCGGGCGGCAGGGTGATTCAGGGAATAAAAAAACTCGCGGTTCATGAATATGACGCTCGTTTGCTGTCTCCTGCGGCGGCTGTTTCGGCTCTGGCGTATGAACCCGAACATGCCGTGAAAAATATCAGGAAAATCGCGTCGGATTTCGATGTGTACGGGGAATACGGATTCTATTCTTCCGTTGATGTGTCGGACAAAGAAGTTTCTTATGTGTATTCGGCCGGAGAACAGGCCTTAATATTGCTTTCAATAAACAATTATCTGAATAACGGGGCTATACGCAGGAGATTTGCCGCTGACAATATATCAAAATGCGCGGTTAGGCTGTTGTCCGATGCGGAAAAGCGGTCTGAATAAAATTGTGTTATCCGGATAAAAAGGGGGGGGAAGTGAAATTGACGTTGAAATATATGAATATTTTCTCTTTTAATTTTTTTGTTGGAT
>JAQUNG010000035.1 GCA_028717725.1 bacterium
ACACGCCGAGCCCTCGATAGTAAACAGGGGAAACGCCGCGCCCTTGATAGTAAACTGGGAAAACGCCGCGCCCTCGATAGAAAACAGGGGAAACGCCGCGCTACGCATAGTTGGCGGGATATTCGCTAAAGCAACAATTTTAATGTATGGATTTTCCGTTTGTATTGTTGCCGCAGGATCAAAAGTAAAAATTAAACGGAAATCAAAAAATGCAACGATCATCCGCCCGAAATATAACAAGAAGGGTGTGCGGGGATGGCTTGAAAAAGAAGGCATAAAAATTAAGGGCAACAAAGTTGTTCTCTATAAAAGGGTTTCTTCCGACTATAAAACGCAGGAAGGTAATAGTTGCGAAACTCACTGGGGTATAGGCAAAACACTTGAGCATCACGATTGGAGGCCCGAAGCAGGCGAGTGCGGCGCAGGAAAATTTCACGCTTGTTCGCGTCCTTATTTTGCCGACGAATTCCGAAGCAAAATAGGGGATAGATATGTTGCGATAGAAATTCACACAAAAGATTTATATGCGTGGGAAAAACCCTTATATCACCACAAGATAGCATTCAGAAAAGGGAAAGTTTTATTTGAGTGCGACAGGGTTGGCAGGAAAAAATAAAGCACAAAAAAGGGGGCGTTTAGGCTTATTGATGTAAAAAACAAAGATTGGGAAGAAGCCGCACTTGCTTTCCAAAATAATGTCAATCAATAATCTTTACTTAATCAAAAATAATGCTTGCATTTTTTAAGCAGGTATGTTATTATCTTTTCAAAGAAAGGAGAGTGAAATTATGGGAGAGATATTTGGCGAATACCTAAAGAGCTTGAGGATTGACCGGAAACTAACACTCCGTCAACTCGAGGAACAGACACAAATATCAAACGGCTATCTTTCACAAGTAGAACGTGGAGAGCGTAACCCGCCGACAATGAAAATATTAGTCAAGCTGGCAAAAGCCCTCGGTGTCCCCCTGTCCGCATTAAGCAACAAGGCAGAAGAAGAATTGCGTCGTAATCGAGAACAGGAGAAAGAATCCAAAAAAGAACCCGAAGCAAAAGAAGAAATGCCAAACCCGGACACTGAATTTATTTGCAGAGGATATGAAAACCTCTCCGAAGAAAAGAAACGGACATTAAAAGATTTTCTGCAATATCTCCAGAAGGGCAAAGATAAGAAATGAAAATTAACCTCGACAACTATCTTGGCTCAAAACCTTTTCTTTACGGCAGAGACCTGCTTAAACGCATAGGGGCAAAACAGCGATATGTGAATGAATATGATGTTGCTGAATTTTTAGGCTATGAAATAAAAGAGATCAACGATAAGCAATTTCAGGAATTTAAACAACGATACGGACACGACTATGATATAGGAAATCTTTTTGACGACAATTTTTGTGCCGTTTCAATTCCAAAAGAAAGCGTAATGTTAATATACGCCAACTTATTTAAGAATCGAAAAAGGCTTACAATTTTTCATGAATCGGGGCATGAAATATTACCGTGGCATATCGCAAATGCCTTTTCTCTACGTGGCAGAGATATTGACCCGACCGCCCATAAGCAAATAGAACGTGAAGCATTTCTCGCTGGCACCGAAATAATGTATCCTCTCAAACATTTTATTGATGACTCCCGAAGTCTTTCTCTTTCCTTTCAATCAATAAACGGTCTATCGGACTTATACAACGGCTCTTTCGAGGCAACCGGTATCCGTTACGCCTTAACCAACCACAATATTATGGCGATTGTCGTAGTAAAAGAAAACACGCCAGTCGAAGAACAGATAACCTTTCTCAATGGCAACGGAAACGGACAGCTTATATTTCCGAATATGCCGAAATTCAAAAAGATTAAACCGGCTTCAACCGCTCCCCTGCGGGTGCAATATTGCTCCCACGCCTATAAATTTCCCAAGTTTATTAAGTCCGGCACCGAGATTGAGAGAAACAATCTTATTTATGAGTGCTGGTCTCAGCAACGATATAAGCAAGGCGAAATTCCGGCTTCGGTATTCGGATCATCCGCACAGTTTAAGTATTTCGCCGAGTGTATTTATCATCAAGAAAAGGTCTTTGTCCTGTTATGGCTTACTGACAAGCAGATATATTTCGGAGAGAGGTGGTATTCATGAAAGTCGCATTATACGCAAGGGTATCATCGGAAAAGCAAGCTGAGAATGACCTGTCTATTTCCGCCCAGCTTAAAGCGTTAAGGAAACACGCCGAGAAGAACGGCTGGACTATTTATAAGGAATTTATTGACGAGGCTGAAAGTGCCTTATCCGCTAACCGCCCGGCGTTTCAGGAAATGATCGCAACGGCAAAAAAGAAAGAACCGCCATTTCAAATGATTCTTATATGGAAATTCTCCCGCTTCGCCCGCAACCGGGAAGATTCAATCATTTATAAATCACTGCTTAGGAAACACGGTGTCACTGTCGTTTCAATGAATGAGCAAGTGGATGACTCTCCGGCAGGGAAACTCTTAGAAGGTATCATTGAGGTCATAGACGAATTTTACTCCATGAACCTCGCCGAAGATACCATCCGGGGCTTGCGTGAGAACGCTAACCGTGGCTTCCAAAACGGCAGTATCCCTGTCGGATATAAAGCCAAGAAAGTTATGGACGGCACGAATGAACGGACAAAACTCGAACCTGATGAAACCTTCGCCCCTATCGTGCAACGGATATTTGACCTCTGCACCCGGGGCAACGGTATCAAAGAGATAGCGAATATACTTAACCGTGAGGGATTAAAAACGAATAAAGGCAAAGCGTGGAGCAATTCAACGGTGCAGTATATCCTCAAAAACGAAGCCTATACCGGCACCCTTGTTTATGGCAAGAAGTCGAGCAGTAAGCTCCGCACAAACGGAAAGCATGAAGCAATACGCCTTGAAGATAATCACCCGGCTCTTGTTAACCGGGAAACTTACCTTTACGCTCTGGAGCTTATGTCAAAACGAAGCCCTAAAGTCGCCCATCCTCAAACGCTGATAAGTGAATATTTGTTAAGCGGGCTTATTGAATGCGGGAAATGCGGGGCGAAGATGTTCGGCTCAAAGGCGAAGTCCGGCAAGTTCTCATATTATGCCTGCCATAATTACGTTAAGCGTGGGAAAACCGTCTGCAACGCAAAGCTGATCAATAAAAAGAAGATTGAAGCCCTTGTCATTGAACGCCTCAAAACACATATCCTCACCGAAGAAAATCTCATGGAGCTTATGAACATGGTGCTTGATGAGATGAACGCAAACAAAAAAGACTCACAACAACAGCTTGATACGATTGAAAAGCAACTGGAAGCCCTGCGGGGCAAACAAGGGAAGCTCTATAACTCCCTTGAGACCGGCAAGCTGGACGTTGATGACCTTGCCCCGAGAATTAAAGAGATTAAAGCACAGATTGACACGCTGGAAACGAAACGGAATGAAGTTATCGAGGAAATACAAGCTCCGAGCAGTCTGCCTTTTAACGCAAAGAACCTCAAAGACTACGTTCAAGACCTTGCCGACCTCTTGAGCAAAGGATCAATCGTTGAGCAAAAGTCCTTCCTTCGCTCCTTCATTGAGCGGATTGTTGTTAACCACCCGGAAGCCGAAGTTTTCTATAACATCCCCATAATAAACAACAAAGGCAGAACCTCAAAAAGTGAAGTTCTGCCCATGTTACAAATTGGCTCCCCCGGCTGGACTCGAACCAGCGACCTAATGGTTAACAGCCATCCGCTCTCAAAATTGTTACTTTTACCGTCGGTAAAAGGATTGGTCATTTCTGCCAATCTCTCCTGTTTCAATCACTGGTTATAGCAGGAGTTCGGACTATCGCTTTCCACCAGTTTTGGTGGATTCTGTCACTTAGTCTCTCACGCTGTCCGTTATCAGGACTTGCGCCTTGTCGCCCACCTCTGGGCTTCCAAGCCTATCAGACAGAATTTAAAGTCGGCATCTACTTTGGCATTTTAAGCGGATTAATCCGCTCTCCGCCAAAGGCGGACAAGTACCGACTGAGCTACAGGGGAACAAATGTTTTTTAAAGAACAGTATAGACTGTGAAATTATAGTGAATTAGGCGGATTTGTCAACCTATTATTGGGCGTTTAGTATCTCTTGCTATTTTAGTCGCTTGGTGATATTTTTTATAGTCTATAGGGGGTGTTTTTTTGAATAACATCGAAAATTCGAGAGGGTTGGCGGGATGGACAGCGTATCCGTGGAACACTTTCATCGGCAGGGACGGGTCTTTTGCCCCTGAGCCGTATCCTTTTGAGTTAAAATTCAGCGTACTTGACAGGAAATCCGGCAAAATCCATGACCCGTTGAAGTTAAATACCGATTGGTCGCTTCACAAAGGCAGGTTCCCCGTAAATATCATCAGATGGCAGGCCGGCGCGTGCGCCGTCGAAGAAACTATCTTTACCGCGAAACATAAGGAAAACGGGGTTTTAAACCTTGCCCGCGTTACCGTAGTGAATAAGGATAAAAACAGGAGAAAATTTGTTTTATTCGTAAATGTGGCTCCCAACCCTCTTTTGAGGTTCAAGTCGGCGGGTATAGATAAAATTGAGCCGGGCAGGGAAGGCTCCCTGAAAGTCAATGGAGCGGAGTGCGTTTATATCAAGGGCGCGAAATACAGGTTTGATAAGAACAAAGCGGTTATATCCTTCGGCATGGATATGAAGGCGGGGGAAGAAAAACCGGTTTATATATGTAGTCCTTCCGGCGAGGCATCCGTAAAATTCTCTTTCGCAAAAGTTGATTTTGAGAAAAAACTCATCGAAACCGAAAAATACTGGGATAATATTATCCCTTTGAAACTGAACCTGCCCGACAAGCGTTATACTGATGCTTTTTATTCCTCGCTGTATTACCTTTTAATAATGATGAAGGGCAGCGAAGTATGCCCCGGCCCACTGAATTATAAGTCGTTTTATATCCATGACGCCGTGGAGATGGTCAATGCCCTTGACGCCGCCGGACTGGTCGGCTTTGCGGAAAAAGCGCTTGAGAATTTCCATTACAGGAGAGGGGACGGTTATCTTGACGGGCTAGGGGGGAGTATGTTTGCCCTTTTTGAGCATTTCAGGTTAAGCGGCGATGTTAAATATCTTAAAGATGTATATCCAAGGATTATTAAAAGCGCGGAGTTAATTAAATCAAAAAGAGAAGCGCAGTTTTCACCGGAACTTAAACACTCTCCGTTCTGCGGGTTGCTTCATACTTCCGTGAGCCAGGATAATTTCGGGTCACACGCCCATCTTTATCTGGATAACTGGTGGGCGCTTGTCGGTTTGAGATGCGCGGTGCTCGCGGCGGAAGCGCTTAAAAAGAAGAAAGACGCTCTGCGGTTTGAAAAAGAATATGTGTCTTTAGAAAAATCAATCAACGACAGCCTTAAAAAAGTTTTAAAACGGGAAAAAATATCTTATATGCCGGCTTTCGCCGATTGCTGGCCTGCCGGTGAGAGAAAGGTAGACCACGAACACAGGATTCTCGGCGACACACAGATGGCATGGGCGCACCGCCCGGCGCTGTTCCCCGGAAGAAGCCTCGGCGTAAGGATACCGGAGGCTCTTTTCAGGACGTCGTATAATAAATACTGGAAGAAGGCCGGGGCATTTTCTTCTTATGACGGCGGGTGGTTTGTCGAGTATGAGAAAGTTTTCTGGGGGTATAATTTCCTGCTTGCCCATCCGATGATGTACTTAGGCATGGAAGACATCGCGCTGAAGAACATCGAGTGGGGGATAAAAAACCAGTCCTGCCCCGGAGGCTGGATGGAAGCCATGCCCGCGAAAAAGAATAAGAAAGGGAAATGGGAGATCGCGGACGGCATCATAGGCGATGTCCCGCACGGCTGGTCGGCCGCGTTTTATATTCTGCTTTTGAGAAATATGATTATAAGAGAGGAAGCTGGCCGGATTGTCCTTTTTTCCGCCGCGCCTGAAAGCTGGTTTGAAGACGGCAAATATATCAAAATCAAAGACGCCCCTACGCATTTCGGAAAAATCAGCTTCAGATGCGGGAGTTTTATGGAAGAGGGGTTTATAAGGCTTGAGATAGAGATGAAAGCTCCTCCCCCGGGCGGATTTAAAATCAGGCTTCCCGGGAATAAAAAAATAAAATATGTAAAAATCAACGGCCGGAAAACCGCGCCGGCAAGGGCAGGGGCATACAGCGCTCCTCCCGGTTCAAAGGAAATAATTTTCGGTTTTTAAGAAAATGAAAATCCAAAAAACAGATTTTAAAAATCTTATTTCCGGAAAACCGCTTTTGTTTTTTATGTTTATTGTTTTTCTTTCCGCAGCCTGCCCGGCCCATTCCGGGGAAAACCGGTTTGCGGACAGCATGGAGCGATCCGTGTATGAGTGGTTTTGTTCAGCGCAGAATGAAAACGGGCTCTTCCAGGGCGCCGAGGGCGTTGATATATGTTCAACATACCAGCTTTCGACCGCGGCAATGGTTTTTACCCTTTACGGGGACTACGACAGGGCGGAGAAAATATTTGATTATTTTCTCTCCATGCAGGCCAAAGAGTTTTCGGGCCCCAGCATAACCCAGAGAGGATTTCTCCAGATGAGGCATCCGTCCAGCGGCGAGGCCGACTGGAATTCTTACAGGTGGGTGGGCGATAATTCCTGGCTGCTTATGGCCCTTAATTTTTATAAGAGCAGGACCGGCTCGCGCAAATATGACGGTATGATGGAAGCCATAGCCGACTGGCTATGTGATATGCGGGACAAGGAAGGAAATGAGATTTATGAGACGGGGGATTTTGGCCTGTGGTACGGGTTTACCGGGGACGGCCGGACCATGCTCAGGGCTAAGTCATCCGAAGGGAACCTGGACGCGTATGCGGCCCTCGCCCCTTTTAAGGATAAGGCGGGCGCCAGGTCCGAGATAAGAAAATTCCTTGATTCGATGTATGTTGCGGGGGACAGGCGCGTTAAAATCGGGACAACGGTTTCAACAACCGACAGCGAGCTCCAGGCTTGGGCAGGCCTTGTATTTGGCGATTGGAATAAATATCCATTGGAATTTCTTGAGAAAAATTATAGACTTACCGTGACATCGGAGGCGACCGGCAAAGAGATAACCGGGTTCTCATATATGCCGGAGGACCGTATGGAAGGCCGCCTTGAATTATCCTGCACTATTGAAATCGTATCGGCATTCCAGGCTATGGGAGACAAGAAGAGAGAAAAATATTACCTCTCTGAAACGGAAAAAGCCATGATTGAGAGCGGGTATCATCCGGGGACATACGGACTTCCGGGGCTGGCCAATAAGAGCAGGTGGCCGAATGACCCGACCGATATGACAGGCGTGAATGTTCACTCAAGCGCGTGGTACCTGTTTGTAAAGAAAGGGTTTAACCCTTTTTCGGAATTTAAATTTTAAAAATCGGGGGTGTGAATATGAAAAAGTTTTTACTGACCGTGATAGTGATAATACTTGTTATCGCAGCCGGCCTGATCGTCTTTAAAGATACCATTATCAAGGGGGCGATCGAGAAGGTGGTAAGGGATACGACGGGGCTTCACCTTACGATGGAAACCCTTACAGTCGGCCTGCAGAACCAGACAGTTGACATCAAAGAGCTCAAGCTCCGGAACCCGTCGGATTTCGAAGACAAGATAATGTTCGATTTCCCAGAAATATATGTTGATTGCGATGTAAAGGCGATAATGGAAAAACATGTGCACCTTGAGGATATGACAATACATCTCAGGGAATTGTCAGTCGTGAAGAACTCGAAAGGCGAATTGAACCTGAATGCGCTTAAAGCAGTTGCCAGGGAGGGAGAAAAACCGGCTGAGGAGAAGAAAGCCCCGGCGAAAGAAGCCAAAGAGACGAAACCCATGACATGGCAGATAGATAAACTGCACCTGAAAATAGAGAAAGCTGTTTACAAGGATTATTCCAAGGGGAAAACGCCCGAGGTCTATTCTTTCGATATAAACATAGATGAGCAATTTGAGAATATTACCGATCCCTACAAGCTTGTTGTCCTTCTTGTGACAAGGACGCTCGCGAAAACTACGATAGCCCAGCTTGCCAATTTCAATTTAAAAGCCCTTGAAGGCAGCGTTTCGGGCATTGTCGCCGGAGTGCAGGAACAGGCGACCCAGGCTGTTGACCAGCTCAAGAAAATAGCGGACGGCGAAGTACCTGTTGGAGAGGGCGTCAAAAATATTACGGAAGACACAAAAAAATCGGTTGATTCCCTCAAGGACCAGTTTAAAGGGCTCTTCAAAAAAGACGAAGATTAAGAGAGAAGCTCCAGAAGCCTGTTGACCTTGTATTCGGATTTTGCGAGCGCTTTGGATATCTCCGAAATGTTCTTATAACATTTTTCAGGTTTGCCGCCGGCGGTCATCGCGGCGATGAAGAGCCAGTAAAGAAGGGTTTCAAATTTTTCCTTGTTAAACCACAGTATGCCTTCATATTCGTTGAAATCGAGGTAATGTGAAACGAGGCCGTCTTTGAATAGGCGGCTTAACGCGTCTTTTGGTTTTTCAGTGTCCGCTGCTCCGAGCCCGTCAGGATATGATGAGACGATTTTGACCAGCAGGCTGTCATGGGAGGCGGCAAGGTCGTCTTCCCCTGTTTCTTTTAGTTCTGAAAAAATCACTTTTTCGAGCATGAGCTCTTCTATTATCCGGCTGTTTCCCGCGTTTTGTATTTTAGCCAGCTGTTTTAAGAGTATGGCTAAAACCGCTTTCTTGAAAAATGCCGGGCTTTTTAAATCCTGCGAATGCAGGTATTTCCCGCTTGCCCCGGTTTTCGGGGCTTTCAGTATGCCCTGAAGCCTCTCAAAGTCATTTTTCACGTTTTCGGCAATAGTTTTCATGTCGGCGGAGGAACCGTAATAATCTCTGGCCGCATTATAAAACCCCTCGGCCCTGTGCGGAAAATCTTCTTCCGCCTTTTTATGATGTTCAAGCAGTTCGCTGGTAAAATGGTTGTTGATTATATGGCGGAGCGAATTGTGGATCGGGGAAAATATCATTTCCATCAGCATTTCCCGTATGTCGTACGCGCCTCTCCCGTCGAGGCGGCGGGCGATTTCCCTGTAGTGGCCTTTTGTATCTTCGGCTTCCGCGAAATCGAGGAACGAATGGTACTGGTAAGCTTCAAGCCCGAGGAACAAGCCTTTTTCGTTAAGTTCCCGGCCGCTTCTTATGTACTGGAGGCCCGACTTATAATCCCTGAATATATAGAAAGTGTTTTCTGAGTTTTTTATGCGCAGGCCTTCCGCCAGCGTTTTCCGGACGAGACTCCTTTTGCCGTGTCCCGTTTCCGCCGATATCGCGCAGGAATCCTTTATCCAGCCGGATGTGGACGCGTATTTGTTGTGGTATATTATGAGGCCCCTTTCCCCTCCGCGGATATTCGAGAACGCGAAGACATTTTCATCGACGGAACCGTCGTTCCTGTAAAAATCGTACATAAGGAAATTGTCTACTTCGCTGAACAGGCGGCGTTTCTTCATCAAGGGAAAGATATCCGCTTCATGACGCCTTACAAGGTCCCAGTCGGTTTCCTCATTCCAGTATGCCTTGCGGTATTCCATCCCGTATTTCTCCGAGAAGCCCTCTATCTGCCCGTGGCCGAACATCGGCAGACCGGGCATAGTCACCATCATCAGGCAGACACCGAAATATTTATCGCCTTTCCCGAACTGGGCGACCGCGGTTTCCTCGTCGGGGTTATTCTGGAAATTCACGAAACGCTTGAGTATCTGCGGGTTGAATTCGAGTATATTTTTTACGACCTGCCGGTATTTCTGGTTCTCTTCCATCTTAAGCATATTCATAAAGGAGCTGTTATAGACCCTGTGCATCCCGAGCGTGCGGACGAAGAAACCTTCCATCAGCCAGAACGCTTCGGCGAGAAGCAGTGTGTCAGGCAGTTCTTTGTTTACCCTGTCAACGACTTCCCTCCAGAATTCATGGGGCATAAGGCGGTTGAAATCTTCGGTGCTTAAGCCGTTTTCCGCTCGCGAAGGGATTCCGCCCCCTGTCCCGGGGTGGGGGAACCATAACCTCTGGTAATGCCTTTTCGCGAGTGTCATGGCCGCGTCAAGCCGGATGATGCTGAAGTGCCTCGCGACATTTAAAATGGATTGTATGACGGCTTCCCTTACTTCCTGTCTTAAGAAATTAAGCTGCGCGGTATCGTTCCACGGCATGCTTGTGCCGTCATTCCCGTGGTATATATATTTTGTGGAGCCGGTGTGTTTGTCATAGCGCTTGAAAACCACGGCGGCGTCCCTTTTCGTCCAGTAACCGTCTTCTATCTGTATCGAGACACGCTCATCGTTGGAAAGGTCGGGTCCCGAAAAGTTATAAGAGGGATAAGGAGGGTAGTCAAGCTGGATGAACCAGTCGGGATGTTCCACCACCCATTTGGAGTAAACGCCCATATGGTTGGGAACGACGTCGGTCGCGAGGCGGATGCCTCTCTGCCATGCCCTGTCTCTGAGCGACTGGAAAGCTTTTTCACCCCCGAGGTCTTCGCTTATGGTGTAATCGTAAAGCGAATATGCCGACGCCAGGGCCTCAGGGTTTCCGCAGATCTGTTTTATTTTCTGGGATGCCGGGCTTCTTTCCCATATGCCTATCAGCCACAGTCCGGTGAAGCCCCATCCGGCAAGCCGGTCAAGCTCTTCGTCGGGTATCTGGTCGATTTTATTTATGGCCCTAGAATATTTTTTTGACAGCTGGTCGAGCCAAACATAAGTGCTTTTGGCTATTATGACCACTTTTGACATCCAGTTCTTGTCTTCCGAGAAACGTTCGTATTCGGGAGAGTGGACGTATTTCGCGTATTCCGGGTAATCCGCCAGGTCCTTGAAGCGCATTACGACGTTCGGCCCCTTCCCGAGCCAGCCTTCCTTTTCCTCTTCTTTCAATACGTCAAGAGCCGTCAGTATCCTGTTTAATATGTCTTCAGGCAGGAATTCGGCCCAGTTGTCTTTTATATATTTCAACTGTCCTTCGAGCGAGTCTTCCGAAGCCTGTATGGGCTCCAGGAGAAAATCTATTATGGGCTTATTGTTTTTGCCGAAGCCCGGCTCTTTATCAAGGAATTCCCTGAAAGCTTTCAATGTCTTGGCGTAAGCGGTTTTCTCAGACAGTTCTTTGTCGTCGAAGAATTCGCGGTAAGGGGAAATAGCCTTATTTTTATTGGCCAGGTGGATAAGGATCATTTCAAGGGCGGTAAGCTCCGCGTTCGGCATTGAATCGGTTTCATTCAGCAGGTATTCCTTTCCCGCGCGCTTGTCCCTTATCACGTCATAAGGCGGGAAATGGCCGATAAAAGCTTCGAGGGTGTCCGGGGATTTTATTTTTTTCGAAGAATAGTCCAGCGTTTTCTTCAATGCTTCCGGGTTGGTGTTGTTCTCGTATAACATTATGATATAGCGGAAAACCTCGTTCATAAGCCCGGCGGCGTTGAGCTTGCCTGCCCTGAACGGGTTCTTCGCGAAAACCTCATGGCCCTTGACCTCATATATCCTCTTGACTATTTTCCTTATCAGTGGAAGGCACGGCGGTTTCGGCTCTTCCGAATCCGCGAAGATACCTTCTTTGAGCTTGTATGTATCCCATTGGCGGCGGGACAGCTGGAATTCAAGAGGGAAATACCGTTTGACTTTTATAGTTTTTTTGGTCATAGAAAATAGATTATACTAAAATAGAGCGATTAAACACAGATATTATTTGCGGTTTTAATCTTGTTCATTGAAGGGCGTTGCCTTATTATTATATGATATATTTAAAATTTACACTGCCTGTATATAACAAAAGATATTTGGAATATGCTTAACAGACTCAGGATATTCACAGGGTGTTTTCTTGTTTTAATATGCGCGGCTTCGTTTGCCGATGAGGCCCTGGATAATTTCAGGAAAGGCGAGGAATTGCTGGACGCGTCGGACTATGCCCCTGCGGCGGCCTGTTTCAGGACAATAACGGAAGATTTTCCCACCCATGAGCTTATTCCCGTGGCGTATTACAACCTGGGGTTTGCCTATTTCGGCGCCGGCGACTATGACAAAGCCGCCGCCGCGCTGAGACATATGATAAAGGAATTTCCCGAGGACAATATGACGCCTTCGTGTTATATGCTTCTCGCGGACTGTTACACCGCTAAAAAGGAATACAGCCAGTCAAACGGCATTATAGACGATGCTGTCGGCAAATACCAGAACCCGGAGATAAAGAGCCAGTTCATTTTCAAGAAAGCTTACAATTATTATTTTGCGCAGGAATATAATAATGCGATAAAGATACTCGATTCCATAATCGGCGGCGCGACTTCCGCGGAAACGAAAAACCAGGCGCTTTTCCTCAAGACTTTTATTTATAAGAAAGAGGGGAGCGCCGAGAAAGCTGTGGGGATCCTGAGGGAGCTTGTTTCGTCTTCCGGCAACCCTATACTGGCGAACAAGGCCCTTTTCCTTATCGCCGAGATATATGATGAATCGGGCAATAAGACAAAAGCCATAGAAAATTACCGCAACGTTAAGACGAAGCAGGAAGTACTCTCGGAGCTTGCCGGCAGGATAAGTATTTTGAGAAAACAGAGGGAGGAAGTCTGGCAGAAAGAGTCCTCGGGCCGCGAAAGGTCGCAGATAACGGAATCACTGAACAAACTGACGAAAGAATACAGGGAAATCGACGCCGAGCAGGACCTGGGCCTGATTTCTTATATGAGAAGATGCCTGTGTTACCGCAATATGGGCAGCCTTTACCGCGATATAATCCTTTCGAATTATATTATCGGGAATATAGAAGATGAGTATTATGTGAAACAGGCTTACAAGGAACTTGTATACTGTTATTTTGAGCTTGGCGAAGTGGACAGGTGCCTTGGAGTGGCCGACAGGATGGAAAAAGCCTTCCCTAAAGATGATGAAGTCGCCGTCGCTTTCCTTACTATAGGCAAAAGGTTTTTCGCTGAGAAGAAATACGGCGAGGCGGTGACGGAATTCTCAAGGTGTGTGGAGAACAGCTCCCGTCCGGAAGTGTATTCGGAGGCGAAAGCGCTGAAAGCGGCGGCGTTTATCGAGCAGTCCGATTATAAAAATGCCGCAGAGGTTTATTCCGGGATTATCAACGATAAAGACAACCATGACGCCGGTATAATCCCTGAAAGCCTTTTCGGGATGGGCGTATGCCTTAACAATGAAGGGAAAACGGATGAATCCGTCGCGTATTTTGACGCCCTGATATCGGAATATCCTTCCGACGATTACGCCTCAAGGGCCAGAAGGGAAAAAGCCAACGTGTTTTTCGCGGCCGGGAAATATGACGAGGCATTGCAGTATTACAGGGACTATCTCGGCAAGAACATGGATTCCGACGATGCACCCGACATCCAGATACAAGTGGGAGCCTGCCTTATAAATCTTAACAGGAACGATGACGCCATCAGGGAATTGTCGGCTATCGACAAGTCCAGTCTTAACGCGGAATACAAGAAAGTCCTTGTGGATTTCGATATAGCCCAGGCTTATGCGAACAAGGGCGATTATGAACAGACTGAGAAGACAATGCTCGATATAATAAAGAAGTACCCCGGTTCCGCTGTCACCGAAGATTGCTACTCTTGGCTTGATAAGTATTACACCGGCGCGGGGAGAAATGAGGCGAAAGTCGAAATGTACCTGCTGGCGTACAACAACGCCAAAACCGACGGAGACAAGTCCAAGTTCAAATACCGCGCGGCTTTCCTGGAACAGGGTATGCAGAAAACCGGGCCCGCGGCCGGCAAGTACATCGAGATATTTTCCTCCGGAGACGATAAAGGCAAATATGTCTGTCTGTCTTTAAAAAATCTTATGGATATGGCGGCGGAGGAGAAGAACGAAACCCTTAAAAGACAGTGGATGGATATGCTGAGAAAAGCCGCCGATACGGAAAGCAAAAAATGGAAGGCGGACATCATCGCCGGGGCGGTGGTAAACGGCGATATTACCGATTCGGGGAAAAAATATCTCGGCATGGACGCCCTATCTGCTTTTCAATCCCTTTCCCCCTGGGAGATTTATATCGTGTCTCAGGCTGACACGCTGTTCGGCAGGTACGGCGATGCCGGGCCTCTGCTTGAAGTGTTAGTCTCAAAAGACAGCGATGACCGCGAACTTGTTTTTATGAGCAGGATAGGACTCTCCGATATACTGAGGGCCCAGGGCAAGAACAGTGAAAGCCTCGAAGAGGTGAAGACCGCCCTGAAAATGGATATTTCGGATGCTGTCGACATACCTCTTGAAAGCGCGAGGTATAAGCTGGCCCTTACCCTTATGGATAACGGCGATTATGACGGCAGCCTGGAGATATGGAAAAGGCTCCTGAGGGAAGCTCCCGAAACAAAGAAGTCCGCCGTACTTTACGGGATTGCGGAGTGCTATGAGTCTTCCGGACAGACGGACAAAGCCCTGGCGAACTTCAGGAAAATTTCGCTCCTTTACGGCGATGACAGCGATGTCGCTTCGAAATCGCTGCTCAAGTGCGTTGAGATCCTGAGCAAGGCGGGCAAAAAAGAGGAGAGCCGCCAGTGTTACGATGAGCTGTTAAAGGATTTTGCGGATACGGAAGCGGCGCGAAAGGCAAAAGAGGAGTTTAATGGGAAAATATAGCTTTATAATAATGTCGCTTGTATTTTTTGCCGTTTCGGATTTTTCGGAAGCGAGAGTCATCGAGCTTAAGAACGGACAGGTCATAAACGGCGAGATAGTCAAGGATGAGAACGGCGAGCTGACCGTGAAACTGGACCAGTACGGCGATATGACGGTCAGTAAAGAGGACGTGAAACTGGAATCCCTTTATTCCGACGGATATAAGACGGCGGAAGAAGATTTCAGCAGGGGGAGGTTCGTGGAAGCGATAAAGGCTTACCATGAGCTGCTGCAGAATCCGGACCCTCTTATAAGCGGCGACAGGATAATCTCAAAGATAGGCGACTGCTACCTGAGGCTCGATAAGCCCGATAAGGCGGTTGTATTCTATGCGAAAGTTATGGGAGAGACAGGCGATGACAGCCTTAAACTCCATTGTTCGATAAGGTCCGATTATTGCCGGCTGCGGGCGGGTGAAGTCCAGCCCCTGCAGGTGGATTCTTATAAAAGCAGGGAGAAATCGATAGGGAAAGATGATATGGCTTTTTACTGTTATATAGAAGGTCGGCGCCTGCAGGCGGAGAAAAAATACGAGGAAGCCGCTATGGAACTTTTGTCGATAGACGTCCTCTATCCCGAGACGGCCGGGCTCGTAACAGAATCCAAGATGCTGGCCGCCGAATGTTTTGGTAAAATCGGGAAACAGGAGTTCGCGAAAGGCCTTTATAAGGAAATTTACGAAAACAGCCCTTCTTCCGAAGAAGGAAAAGAAGCTTATAAAAGAATGAACAATCTTTAAATAAAGGAGAGCGGGATGAAAAAAATGCTTTGTTGTATTTTAGCTGTTATATTTGTTGTTCTCGTCGCTTCGGCCGCCTTTTGCCAGGAACCGGCCCAGGATGATTCCGCGCAAAAAGGGAAGACCCTTTGGCAAACGGTAAAAGAAGGCGGGATAATGATGATAATCATAGGCTTGGTTTCCGTGGTTATGGTCTATATCATCATAAGGAGTTTCATGACGCTTTCCCGCGAAAAACTGATACCGTCCTCGTTCCTCGATTCTATAGAAAAGGATATTGACGGGGGAAACCTCCAGGGTGTCGCGAATTCCTGCGTGGCGAGCGATTCTTTCTTCGCGAAAATCCTGCTCGCGGGCCTGAAAAGAGCGCACCTTGGCAGGGACAACATGGAAAAAGCGATAGAGGAAAGGGGAGAGCGCGAAGGCGAGGCGCTGAAAGTGATGGTAAATTATCTTTCCGTCATAGCGACCATTGCCCCGATGCTCGGGCTGCTGGGAACTGTATCCGGCATGATAAAATCCTTTAACGCGATAGCGTTCGCGGGCGCGGCGGGCAAGCCGTCGCTTCTTGCTTCCAGCGTCGGGGAGGCTCTTGTGACTACGGCTTTCGGGCTGATAGTCGCTATTCCAGCCATGGCGTTCTATTTTTATTTTAAGACGCATATCGCGAACCTCATCGCCATTTCCGAGGAGAAAGTGGAAGTGATAATAGACAAGATTTATTCAAGGGCGTCTTACAGGGGCGAGAACACCGAAGACTCGCGGCCCGGGGCCCAGGCGGCGGAAGTGCCTGAAGAGGCAAACCCGCAGCAAGGCGCCGAACAGGAAAACACAGGGGAAGAAAATAAGCAGTGAGAGTGTCAAAAAAATCGGGTAAATTCGAGGAAATGGGTTTTCAGATGGCGCCCATGATAGATGTGGTGTTCCTTCTGCTCATTTTCTTTATGTGCGCTTCCACGTTCCACGACCTGGAAAGCAAGGAAGGGATTGATCTTCCCATAGCCGACAAGTCAAAGACAGAGGAAACGACGGAGGGAAGAATGGTCGTTAATGTGGACGGCGCGGGTATGATAACTTTCCAGAATTATACTTATACCCCAGAACAGCTCGGGAAGCAGATTTCGGAAATACTGGAAAAACAGGAAATCGCCTCGGTCTTGATAAGGGGCGATAAGGATACGGACCATAAGCATGTTATGAAGATTATGGAACTTTGCGCTCAAAAGGGAATATGGAAAGTATGGTTTGCGACTTATAAAGAGGAAAACGCGGCAGGCAGAGGAAAGTAAGTGAAATTTTCAAAAGACTCTTCAGGCGAAAAGACAGATTTTGAAATTGCCCCGATGATAGACGTCGTCTTTTTGCTGTTGATATTTTTTATAAGCACGTCGAGCCTTAAGATACAGGAAACCCAGCTCGGCGTCGATATCCCGACGCAGGCCGGCGAGCAGGCGCAGACGGAAGAGATTCCGGATGAAGTGCTGATTACCATAAAAAGCGGCAACGGCGTCTTTGTGAACAACAAGGAATATGATTCCCCCGAAAGCGAGATGCT
>JAQUNG010000036.1 GCA_028717725.1 bacterium
TTGCCTGCAGATACGGGGGGGATGAATTTATGATATGCCTTCCGAACCTTAAGTCAAAAGATACCGTTGAATTCGCCAAACGTCTCCTGAATTCTATCCTGCTGACCGCTCCGGTAGTAAATGGCTCAAGGATTCCGGTAACTCTCAGCATAGGGGCATCCTGCTTCCCTGAAAATTCCGAGGATATAGAAGAGATCATAAAACAGGCTGACCAGGCATTATACAAAGCGAAAAATCAGGGGAAAAACCAGATTTGCATATGGTCTCCTGATTTAAGATGAATTTCATCCTTATCTGTCGGTAAAATATACTACACAGGAAATTAATATCACGAAATTTCACGCTGTAATATTTTCAATTATTTTATCGATTTCCTCTACAAAACTCCCCCAGTCATAACGCTTAACCGCACGGTCAAATGCCTGCTGTTTCATCTCCGGTAATTTTTTTGACATTATTCTTTTAACAGCGCAGGCAAATTTACTGCAACGTTTTGAAGGAAGATTAAAATCGACAACCTCTCCAAATGCCGGTTTTATTATACTGAGGGGGCCATCTGTATTTGAAGCAACAATCGCTGTTTTTCTCGCCATTGCCTCCAGTAAAACAAAACCAAACGGCTCAAAAACAGAAGGTAATAAAAAAATATCCGCAATGTCAAAATAGGCCAATTTCTCTTCTCCTGAAACAAAACCGGGGAAATAAACACGGATTTTCTTCAGGAATCCGGCCGCTTCTTTTAACTGTTGCAAGTATTCGCCATCGGATCGATTGTCCGCATCATTCCCCCCGCAAATAATATATTTTATCTTATTCGAAAATAAACATTCATCCTCTATAAGCTTTAACGCTCCGATAGCATATTCAAAACCTTTCTGGATATGTATTCTTCCCGCACTCAGCAGTATTACGTCATCATCGGCGATATCATATTTTTGTTTTATGTTCTCTATAATTAAATTGTTTGACGGTTTGAGAAAATCGCCGTCTAATCCCCAGTGGATTACTTCTATTTTGTTGCTTTTTATCGAATAATGCCTTAAAAAATAATTTTTCATGCCTGCTGAAAGGACGACAACTCTATCCGAATAACATAACCCCCTAAATTCAGATAAAAAAGTGAAATCCAGATCGGACGGCAAAAACTTGTTTAATTTTATTTTAAAAATAAATCTTAAAAACCAAACAAACAAACGCAAAGGCAGGTGTAGAAATTTAATAAATGCAATAAAAAATTTAATCGGCGCGGGCAGGTTAGTGTTCTTTCCTGTTTTGACATAGATCTCCCAGACACTTTGCGTCGGGATGGACAGGAACACGGAGATTATTCTATAACCCAACTCTTTAACTTTGTTTAAATAATAAAAACTAAGGCAATCATTAAAAATGCATATTTGCTCTTTTTCTTCTTTCCTGTTTTTCTTTAAATCTATATAAACCTGAAAGGTAAATTTTTTAAAGTCTTCATATTTCCCGATTTTTGATCTGCCATACGTTTTTTTCCACCAGCTAATTTTCTCCTCTTCAACGGAAAAAACTCTTATGATTTCTATATTCCCGCTGTATTTTTCTCTCAATGGTTCGTCTTTAAAGCCGATGGTCAAGATTTTGATAACATATCTTTCTCCCGAAATAATGCTATTAATTAAATGTTTTGTAAAAACACCCAGGCCTCCCCACTCATTTCCTTCCTTTAGCGCAAATTCGGGTGAAATAACTATTATTTCTTTCATAATCTTATCCCATATGTGAAATTCGTTTAAATCCTGATTTTAAATATAAAAAAGCCCCGAAAGAAACAAAAGTAGTAGACAAAGCTATACCGGGAACATCAAAATATCTCATAAAAATATAATTACACAAAACGTTCAGAACATTCATATATAACGCGCATTTCATCAGGACTTTGGTATTTTTTAAGATAACATATCCTCTGCTGTAAATCAGATATCCCATATATGGCATAAACCCTATAAGATAACATACCCATGCCGATTCTATCATAGGCAACCTGCTCATTGGGAAAATCCCTCTTTCTAAGATAAATTTCGCTGCGGGTTTATGGATAAACACTAAAAATACGACAATGAGAAAGCTGGCCATTCCTATAAATTTTACCGCTTTTTCTACGTCACAGATTAAACGGCGTATTCCTTTTTCGCAATAATCCCTGCTCCAGTAAGAAAACGCAACCGTTAAAAACCCCAGACATAAAAATTGCACTGGAATTGTATAAAGTTTTTCCGCATACTCAAGCACTGATATACTTCCTTCTCCGAGCCAGGAAGCCATAATTCTGTCAACAACAAAATTCATAGTTATCCCGGTTAAAGCAATTGCCTGGAAAAATGCCACCTTAAAAAACTGCGTCAATTGAACACCCCAATCAATTTTAAATTTTAATGACACCGATTTTAATTTATAAACACCCGTTAACAATAAAATTATTTTTGCCAACTCTCCTGCTACATAGCCCACCGCCACAGCTTGTATCCCTATTTTATTTTTGAAAAAAAAGATCAGACATAAATTAATTGCCGCGCCTAACGCCGGAGACAAAGAAGGAATTATAAATCTTCTATACGTGTTTAGCGTTCCTGACAGGATCCCGGACCAGGTTAGAAAAACCATCATAGGCGTAGTCATTAGCACCAGATAAAAAACATAATCTGATTCATATTTATCGAAAGGGGTTAAAACGGAAAGAACCGGATTAACTATAATAAGCAATAATGCGGATAAGAAAAAAAGCCCCAACCCGCTCACCAGCAGTATGCTCCCTATAAAGCCACCTGTATTTTCGCCTTTAGTTTTTCTCTCGTTGATGTACGGAACAATTATGCTTTCGGCAACAGGGGCAAAAATATTTGCAATAAAAATAACCATGCCGAAGGCAAAAAAGAAAATATCCGTTTCCCGTGTAACTCCAAACCACGCAGCGATAAAGAATGGAATAAATGCGGCTACAGCCTTTGCCATACTGCTTAACCATGTCACTATAACAGTATCGCGCAGCAAAGGTTTCGAATGGATATATCTGCCTAAAAAATTCACAAGGAATTACTTCTTTTTGTCGTTTTGAGTAATATCTCTTCGGTCGTTTTTATAAAATTCCCGTAGTCAAATTTTGATTTAATTAATTTATTTCCTCTTTCTCCCATAATCTTTCTTTTTTCATCTGAAACTAAAAGTGTTTTTAACGCATCAACCAATCCGCGGACGTCTCTGGGCTTGACCAGATATCCGTTAACCCCATCGGTAATTACTTCGGGTATTCCCCCCACCTTAGTGGCAACCACAGGTTTTTTATAATAACACGCCTCTAAACACACCATTCCGAAAGATTCCGCCGAATAGGACGGCACCGCAACTATTTTGGAATGCTTATAGAACGAAGCAATTTCATCATTTAAAACCTTTCCCTTAAAAATCACATTGTCTTTCATACCGAGAGCAACTGCATATTTTTTGAAATAATCCAATCTGTTTCCTCCACCCACAACTTCAAGCGTAATGAAAGGAAAATCAGTTTTGAGCACAGAAACCGCCTTCAGAAGATATTTTAAGCCTTTCCATTCATGCCCTTTTCTCAATTGTCCTATAAAAATAAGATCGGAGACATATTCCCCTTTCCCGCCCGAGTTATCCGTTTTATGAAAATTGCGGCATGGGTAAACTACATCTGTTTTGTTTTTATATTGTTTCAGTGTCACATTTTTCACATAATTCGACACAGCAATAATCCTGTCGGCAATATTCAAGGTTATATTCTGAAAAACACATTTATAGGCAAACGCCGTTAGATCAACGAAAATTCTGCCTTTAATCAAACTCGAGGAGTGATAGGTAACAACGAATGGGATTTTATTTGCCTTAGCCGCCAAAGCTGTCATATCCGAATAATATGCTACCGGCATATGAGCATTTACGACATCGAATTTCTCTGATTTCAATATATAATTTAAATTTCTCAACAAAGTAATTTTTATGGGAGTATTCGATATCAAAAAATCAGATTTTTGCCGTATGATTTTAATGCCATTTATTTCCTCGGTTATATCTTTTTTTCCATAGGTGCTGCATAGAACCGTAATCTTATGACCCGCCTTGAACAACCCATTGCACACATCTTTCGCATATTCCTCCAAACCTCCTCCTTCGGGAGGAAAACGCGGGGAAACCATCAAAATATTCATTTATTCAAAGCCTCTGAAATACAGGTTGCTCTCACAGGATAATTTTTAATCAACAACCAATCCTTTAAAAAAACCGCTATTCCAAAATATAACGCCTGACACACATAACAAAAAACTATATACACAAAAATGGAAATAAACAAACAATGAAAGCATGCCTAATAAAAAAACAACGGGAAAAATATTATTAAAAACAGAAAAAACCAGAAGAAAAAAAAATAAAAAGCTAAAAACCGGGAGAAAATGCACTCTCCTGAAAAAGCCGTATTTCTTAACTAAAATACCCTGGGCTTTTCCATATCTATACATCATCTTAAAAAAAGACCGAAGATTCGACGGGGGATAATGATAAACTATGGCATCCGGATTAAAAGCCAATTTATAGTCTTTTTTTCTTAGTCGATAATCCAACTCTACATCTTCCCCCGGCCATAAACCCTCTAAAAAGCCCCCTTCTTCAAGAAAAATTTCCCTTCTATACATAACATTGCAGGAAGGGTTATGATTAACTTCTACAATCCGATGGTTTTTGACTGATTTTATATAATCTGTGATAAAACCAGCTCTCTTCATAAATAAAAATACTTGCGCCGCAAAACCAGACGCGCTGGAAGGCAAACGCTGATCTCCTCCGCAGGCAACGATTCCACGATGTCTTTCAAATCCCGCCAATAATTGCTTGAGCCAGTCCCGCGCTACAATACAATCAGAATCCGTAAACGCCAAATAATCTGCAGTTGTGTTTTTCGCCGCTAAATTACGCGCAAAAGAAGGCCCTTTGGATTTACTGTCTAATATTTTTATTTTTCCTTTAAATTTATCTAAAGCGCTTAAACCAGATTCTTGCAATCCGTCATTTACCAAAACAATTTCTAAATCATCACACTCTAAATTCAGCAGAGAAGTAACGCAATCTATGATATTTTTTGATTCACCTTTGGCAGGGACTATGACACATATCTTCTTTTCGGACGACACACTCATTCTCCCACCTGAAATTTTTGAAGCTCTTTTATTTTAAATCATTTCCGATGCGGCACCCTATTACAGCGTATGTTTATAAGTATAACGAAATACCAGACACGCAACACAGAAATAAACTCTTTTTTTCAATTCAAGAAGGATCAAATACCGATGATTTTTAAACCTGTCGCTGAATACAGAATCTTGTTTCGCGTATTTTACTGCCTATCTGGAACCACACAAATAAGACAGATAACTCCACGCCCCCCTTAATCTCCTATATAAATCCGATGAACTTTTCGCGGAGAATAAAAATTTTATCATATACATCCCTCTAAAATAGAATTTTTTCAATCCCATATTTACATAATAATTAATTTTTTCTTCCGAAATATCAGGATATTCTACTATGCTCTTCTGTTCTCCCTCCCGCAGCCATTCAGACCAATTTTTACTTTTAAGCCATTTCTTTTCATCAGCCATCTCGAAAAATTTCGTACCGGGGAATGGAACCGCGCCGGAAAACTGAACCGTATTGCAACCCGATGACAAAGCAAAATTAATTGTTTTCTCCGCAGTTTTTTCAGTTTCTCCCGGCAACCCGATAACAAAACAACCATGAACTTGCAACTTAGCTTCCCGCGCAATATCGATAAATCTATAAGAATCTTCAACCGTTATATTTTTCTTAACGTTATTTAATATCTGTTGATCCGCCGATTCGAAACCCACAAGCAGCTGTCTGCAGCCGGCTCTCTTCATAATTTGGAACATTTGTCTATCCGCGTTATCAGCCCTTGAATTAACGGAAAACGTTATTTTTAAATTTCTTCTTAAAATTTCTTCGCAAATTAAGATTGCTCTTTCTCTATCGATCGTAAAGGTGTCATCTTCAAAGAAAAACTCTCCTTTTAAAACCCGAGGACAAAGTTTGATATCGCGTTCAATTTCATCAACTACGTTTCTTGGACTTCTTAACCGATATTTAAGGCCGTGCATAGTTTGAGGCCAGAGACAGAATATACATTTATTGGGACAACCTCTTCCCGAAATAATATCTATATAAGGGTAAAGCTTGCCCCCGTCAAAATATTTTAATAAATCCATATGCTGCCAAGCCGGAAAAGGCAGATTATCAAGATTTTCTATAAAAGGTCGGGGAGACGTCTTAATTATTTCGCCATTTTTATAATAAAAGATTCCCGGAATTTTATCTAAATTGCCGATATTTTTAATTACATCTCTTACTGTATAATCATATTCTCCTATGCAAGCTACGTCTATATTCCCTTCCGCCAATTTTAAAGTTTCGCGGGGAAGAGCCGATATATGAGGACCTACCATTATTACCGCGGCATTACAGTTATTTTTAATTATCTTTGCGCATTCAATATCCGAGTATATCGAGGGAGTGGTGGAATCTAAAATTACAAATTCAGGTTTCTTTTCTCTTGCCAAAGAGATGAGCTTCTTTTTGTCCCATCCGCAAGCGGGAAAATCGTAAAATCCTACCTCAAAACCATCTTTCTCCAATACTGCCACCGCATAAGCCAACCAATCGGGGGCTCTTAAAACTCTTCCTCTCGTCCTTGCAGCCCAACGTTGAGTTCTGCAAAAGAAAGGTAAAAAAGGCTCATTGATTACAAGTATCATTTTTTTATCAAAAGAAGGCTTATGAAGAAAGACGAAAAAATTGTTTGTAATCCTATAACCATAAAAGTCATAGCCAAAATCACTTCTCTAATTCTATAAAGAGATCCAAATGACTTTTGCAGCCATTCTATGAAGATTACTAAATTTATTCCCAGGCCCACAATGAAAAACACCAAACCGATGGATATTCCTATTTCCAATTTAAAATATTTTGTGAATATATAGGCTAATTTATCGGATTTCAAATATCCTTGCCGAACGGCAAATGTCTTAGCATATACTCCCATATTAAAAATCTGCCAGCCCAACATGCTCATAAGCGCCGCTAAGACCATAACATGAATATCCCATAAATGTCCCAAAAACAGCACAGGGCCTTTTGCAAGAATTAATAGCAAAAAAAGACCTAACAGCGTAATGGCGACCCCGGGAATAAAATATAGCCACATAGGACAAAATAAAAACATAAATTTAATATGTCTCCATGCATCCTGAAAAGGCCTTAATTTTGACTTCCCCGCTCTTGGATAATATTCAATCGCGATTTCTCTGATTTTAAGGTTATTATACAATGCTTCCATTACCATTTCTGCGGCAAATTCCATCCCCGCACACTTTACATTCATCTTTTCATAGGCATTTCTGGTAAAACCGCGCATTCCGCAGTGAATATCCGAAAGATTAGTGCGAAAGAACAGCCTGTATAATCCCGAAAGAACAGGATTCCCTAAATAGCGGTTAGCCCATGGCATCGCCTTTTTATGAATTTTCCCTTTAAATCGGTTGCCAATCACAAAATCATAACCTTTATCCAGAAACTGGATAAAATCGGGGATTTTATAAAAATCATACGAACCATCGCTGTCCCCCATTATAATATATTTACCTTTGGATTCCTTTAAACCCCTTATGTAAGCGGCACCATATCCTTCCAGCGACTCCTTAATTACCTTTGCCCCCTTATTTTTTGCTATTGCATATGAATTATCCGTAGAACCGTTATCAACAACAATTATTTCCCCGTTGATATTTTCTTTTTCAAAAACTCTTTTAATTTTTTCTATGCATATACCCACCCCGTTTTCCTCATTGAGGCAAGGTAAAATCACCGAAACTTCTACGTTTTCACTCATTATTCCTTATTCCTTCCCCATACTATTCTATAGATATAAATTCCAGCATTATCATCGGCATAAAAAGGTTCGAAATATTTCAATCCTCTGCCTTTAAAAAAATATAATTTTGAAAATAAAGACTTTACCAGAGGTTTATCCACAAACACAGATTTGTATATGTCTTTTTCATCTGACTTGAATAACCATGGTATGCCATTTTCAGATGTTTGCTCATTGCTTAAAACTATTTCTTCCTTCCCGCTGAATCCCGTTAAAATAACCTCGGATGGTTTTTCATATCTCTTTTCGCCCAAAGAATACACAAACGCTTGCCTGGAATCAAAATTAAAAATTATGCCATTGTTGAAATGCAGCATATTGCCTTCTTTTTTCCCGACTTCGGGCAGTGTATGGAAACGGTATCTTGCCGAAAAAATTTCGCAGGATGCGCCTTCGCGAATTTCCGCAGCCACGTTTTTATAATATCGGCGTAATTCCTCCGAGGACAAACCAAAGATATCCGACACATGCTCCAATATATCGACTTCCGGTTCGCGTATATTCCTGTAAATATATAATTTTATAAAATCCCAATTTCCAAGGAAAGAAATGTTGGACATCTTGCCAATCATAGTTTTGTCGACTATAAAAAATGCGGGCGGCGGCATAGAATAAAAATTATTCGCAATTACTTCAATAATATTTTCCGGAACATTTTCTTCTGCCAAAATAATTCTCGATTCTTCCTCATCAACTTCCAATAACTTCTCCATAATAACAAAACACTTGAAGGGATCTGCCACATATTTGTTCAGAAGAGGAAAGACCGAGTAGGACGCATTGTTTAGCATGCGTAAAATTTTCACAGCTTTTTCTTCTTCGTCGCTCAATAAAACTTTCGCCATCCAATAAGCATTAGAATTGTTTTGTGTTTGGCCGTCAAAAATCACTTTCCTTTTTGCGATCGCTTTGAAAAAATTACCATAATCCCACCAGGAATTGATTACCGCATCGGCAGAAGAGTTGTTTTTTATAAAAACAAGGGCTTTTTGCCATCTGTCATTCATAATGGGAACCATACTTGAAGAGATAAATCCCGAAAAGAGCAATTTTATTATGATAAAACCGCATAAACACACATAAGATACAAGGCAAATAAGATATTTTAAATTTAGCTTAAATGAGATTTTATTCAGCTTAGCCCAAATTACACTGACCGAACACCCCAAGAAAAAACCCGTTGGAACCGAAGCAAGAGGGACAAATCTCAATCCTTTAAAACAGGCGTTTATCATCAAGACAAGCCAAAAAAACATAATATAAAAAAAGTTTATGGATTTTCCCCTTTTTTTAAAAAAACAAACCCAAAATATGCCAAATAGCGATAGAAGAACCATCGCGGTTCCTCCTAATTGACTAACCACGCTGTCAATTCCGATGCTATCCAATTCATGTATTGTATAATATACATTAGGCCATATGGAATTCCAGTAAGGTTTTCCTAAATTCATATTCTCTTTTATTTGAATAAATATATTATGTATGAAATTTATATCCGTAAACAAAAAACAAAAAACAACACTCGCGGCGGCAAAGATAGTAAACGAAAGCAGATAGGCCGCGTTCTCCTTATTAGCTTTTTTAAAATCACCTTTGCAGCATGAATAGTTATTAACCGCAACACAAAAGAAAAACACAGCTATTACAATAAACATGAACCACCAACCAGCCCAGGTAAAAACATATAACCATTGAAAAATAGACGCCAGAAGAGAATAGAAAATCAATTTTTTGATATTATCATTATCTTTCAACGCCAAATACAAAAACCATGAAATCAAAAGCGGCATGATTAAAATCAATACGTCATAATCAAACCAACCTGCGGAACTTCTCGATATAAATGCCCTATTGAGACCTATGAACATAGTGGTAAAAAATGCACCCGGCAAGGAAAACTGACTTCGGGCAAGAAAATAAACCAGACTCAGGAACACCAATACGTAGAATAGAGGAAGATAAAATAAAAATTTTTCCACAGAAACAGCCACGCAAAAAAAAGCAAATATCCTATAAAGGAAAGCAGATAGGTAAAAAAGAAAACGGGCATGAAAGACCTCGCTTCCCAGAGGAGCAAGCGTATATGTGTCATAAAGTTTATGTCCGTCTTTTTTGTCCCCCGGATATCCAAAATTCAAAACATTCTTTGTGTTTGTTACCCATTGATAAGAATCTATTTCCAAAAAATAACTTTGTCCTGCTTCATCCTGATAATTATCTTTTAATCGTTTATATTCGGTTTCGACACGCTGTTTAAACCCATCGCTGTTTTTTAATTCGTTCTTCGCTAATTTTTCAACTAAGCGCTTTTTAAAATAAGGGTCGGCATCATGATGTAAATCATCGACTTTTTCTGATGCATCAACATAAATTTTATTTATCACCGTACTTCTGGCTGCATTTTTCAATAGGGGGAAATAAGCCGGAGATAATCTAAAATAAATGTTGATTCCCATGCAAAAAACAAATAAAAGAACCCCAGCCATTACTTCTATTCTTTTGAAATTGAACTTTTTGTTGATATTCACCCATACCTCAAAATATCATATAGATACCAATTCATCAAATCCTGTCCCCATAAAACCGCGATGACAGCCCCAAGGGCAAGATAAGGGCCAAACGGTATTCTGCCTTTCAGGTTCCTGTTTTTTAAAAGCATAAAAGATCCGGACAGAACCGCTCCTATAAGAGACGCCATCATAATTGTGAACAGGGCTAATTCCCATCCGACAAAAGCTCCTATCACGGCGATAAATTTAACATCGCCAAAACCCATAGCCTCTTTTTTAAGTATTCTGGAACCGGCGAATGACACAAACCCCAAAGCCGAAAACCCGGCAAAAGCTCCCATTAAAGAATCGCTTAACCCCAAGTACCATATGTCCCTGCCATGCAGATAGGGAAACAGGACGGACATAAACAAGGCAAAAACAAATCCTGCCGCGCTGGATTCATCCGGAATGATAAAATGCTGTATGTCTATAAAAGACGCTATTATTAAAACTGAAAACAATACGATTTTAAAAATCGTTTCCGGAACGCTGTCAGAACACAGATATGCCGACAGAAAAAGCACCGCCGTCAGAAATTCAACTATAAAATATAAAGATTTTATGCGCTTGCCGCATTTTCTGCATTTCCCCTTAAGAAATATATAACTAATCAGGGGTATGTTATCGTACCATGATATTCCGGAATTGCATTCGGGACAATGGGACCGCGGTTTCAGGATTGAAAGTCCTCTGGGCATTCTGTAAATACATACGTTGAAAAAACTTCCCGCTATAAGGCCTAAAATAAAATATGCCGCGCACAAGAAAAAGGACGGGTTCATAACGCATCAACGCCAAAGTGTTTTTTCAAAGCTTCCTCCATATCTGCGTGCGCTTTCGGAAATGGAAGCTGACTACCGGCAAATAAAGCCATCCATCCGTCAAAAGCGGCTACGCCCTGATATAAAAGCATTGAAAGTCCGTTGCAGTATTTAATACCTTTCTTCTTAGCCTCCGATAACAACACAGTTTCGACAGGATTATATATAAGGTCAAAAACATACTGCCCATTATGAATGACCTTTGTATTTACGCTTGTTCTTCTATCTTCGCCCATGCCGATGGGCGTCGCGTTTACAATAAGCTCTGCCTGACTTATCTCTTTATCCGCCGTATCCGAATCTGTTACAGGATTAATTGCTGTTATTTTAACATCAATGCTTTTTGCTGCAGCAAGCCGATACAAATCAGACTGAAGTCTTTCCAATTTATTATTATCGATGTCGGAAATCACTATTTTTTTTACCTCTTCTGAGATTGATTGGAAAGCTACCGCTCTTCCTCCCCCGCCCGCGCCCGCAAGAAATATATGTTTCCCTTTTAAATCGAAATCCAGCTTTCTTTTCAACCCCAGGCTGAATCCCTCAACATCTGTATTTCGTCCTTCAAGCTCCCCCGAATTTTTTATGACCGTATTGACAGCTCCGACAGCGTCTTCCGCGGCTAAACCAAATAATCTGTCCAGATATTTAATTACCTCTACCTTATACGGAATTGTCACATTACATCCAAGATATACATCATCCTTTCGTATCCTGCCTATCACGTTTCCCAATTCCGAAGGTAATATATCGCACAACTCGTATACTACATCCTCTTTAAGAACACCTTCTTCTCTAAGAGTTTTAAAACCTGCGTTTTGGAAGACAGGAGAAGCGGAATGTCCTAAAGGATGACCTATTAGAAGCACTTTCTTCATATTTTTATATAAGCCTTCCGGTTTTTACGGGCGATTTTTTAGCCATAACTTTATTCACCGCATTGAGATAGGCTTTTGCGCTCGCTTCGACAATATCCGTGCTGGCGCCTCGTCCATTAACAATATGCCCTTTTCCAAAACCAACTTTTACAATAACCTCACCGACAGCATCTTTCCCCGATGTTACGGAATGAATACTGTAATCGAGCAGTGAGCCCTTTATTTTTGTGATTTTATCTATGGCTTTATATATCGCGTCTACGGGTCCATCGCCCGAAGACCTCTTCGATATTTTCCCTTTTTCCCCGCTCAGAATAACGGTAACTTTAGGCGTCGCGCCGGTTTTATAACTTATATCAAGAGTGTTCAGTCTAAAAAATTCCTTAGCCTCGGCTATCTCGTCATTTATTATCGCGATAAGATCCTCATCATAAACGGTTTTTTTCTTGTCGCAGAGTATTTTAAATCTTTCGAATGTTTTTTCGGCATCCCTCTCATCAAGGTCAAAACCAAGTTCCTTTATCCTTTCCTTGAAAGCATGCCTTCCCGAATGTTTGCCGAGCACAAGCTTGCTCTTTTCGACACCTACATCCTGGGGAGACATTATTTCATATGTTTTTCTTTCTTTGAGCACCCCGTCCTGATGTATGCCGGCTTCATGTGCAAAAGCATTATCTCCCACTATAGCTTTATTTGGCTGGACAATAATGCCCGTAACGCGCGTAACAAGGCGGCTTGTTTTCATTATCTCCGTGGTACTCACACCTGTGGCACACTTAAAGATATCGCGTCTGGTCTTGATCCCCATTACGACTTCTTCCAGGGAACAATTGCCTGCTCTTTCTCCTATGCCGTTAATCGTGCATTCAACCTGTCTCGCGCCGTTGACAACAGCTTCAAGTGAATTGGCGACAGCAAGTCCGAGATCGTTATGGCAATGGACACTGACTACCGCTTTATCTATATTATCCACACGGGAAAAAAGGTATTTGATAAGACCGCCGAATTCAGTCGGTATGGCATATCCCACAGTATCAGGTATATTGACCGTGCCGGCTCCCGCTTTTATCACCGCTTTCACAACTTTTGCCAGGAATTCAGGTTCGGTTCTCGACGCATCTTCGGGTGAAAACTCTATGTCATCGCACCTGTTTCTCGCGTATCTTACAGCTTCAACGGCCTGAAAAAGAATTTCATCCTCGGCTTTTTTCAGTTTATACCGCATATGTATCTTGGAAGTAGCGAGAAATACATGGATCCTTTTTCTTTTGGCTTTCCTGAGAGCTTCGTAAGCCACATCTATATCTTTAGTCAAGGATCTGGCAAGCCCTGAGATAATCGGGCCTTTCACCTCGGATGAGATGAGCTTTACAGCCTCAAAATCACCTGGGGAAGCAATCGGAAAACCAGCTTCTATCGCGTCTACATTAAGCCGGAGAAGCTGTTTAGCCACCTCAAGCTTTTCTTTTATGTTCATGCTTGCCCCGGGCGATTGCTCTCCATCCCTAAGCGTCGTATCGTAGATTATTACCTTATCCTTGTTTTTCACAGTATACGCCTTTTTAATTTTACTCTGCGGAATTCTATAAATTTCTCAGAGTATCTCATATTTCCAATTTTTAATTTCGTATTTCAGATTTATTTTTTATTTGCTCAGCCATTTCATCATGGCTCTCAATTTCTCTCCAACTTTTTCAACCAGATGCTCCTTCCCCTGTCTGACAAGCGCGTTATAGACGGGGCGGCCGACTCTGTTTTCCAACAGCCATTCTCTCGCAAATTCCCCGTTCTGGATTTCGGTAAGAATTTTTCTCATTTCTTTTCTTGTTTCTTCGGTAACGATCCTCGGTCCTCTCGTTACGTCACCATATTCGGCCGTATCCGATATAGAATACCTCATTCCGGCAATTCCTTTCGCATACATAAGGTCCACTATAAGTTTGAGTTCATGAAGACATTCAAAATACGCTATTTCCGGCTGGTACCCGGCGTTTACAAGGGTATCGAATCCGGCTTTTACAAGTTCTGTAGTGCCTCCGCATAATACACATTGCTCGCCGAAAAGATCCGTTTCTGTTTCTTCCTTAAATGTCGTTTCCAAAACACCCGCGCGTGTCCCCCCGATACCCCTCGCGTAAGACAACGCAGTTTTTTTGGCATTTTTGCTTGCATCCTGATAAACTGCAATCAGACAGGGGACACCCCCTCCGCTTTCAAAAACAGATCTTACCAAGTGTCCCGGCCCTTTAGGGGCAACCATAATGACATCAATATCTTTCGGCGGAACTATCTGCCCGAAATGGATGTTAAAACCATGAGAAAAGACAAGCGTTTTGCCTTTTTTCATATATTTTTGAATCATTTCTTTATATACCATAGCCTGAATCTGGTCGGGAACAAGTATCTGGATTATATCAGCTGTTCGAGCCGCCTCATCGGCATTAACAGGCTTAAAGCCGTGTTTTACCGCAAGCTTATAATTATCGGTACCTTCAATTTCAGAGACAATCACCTTGACCCCGCTGTCACGAAGGTTCTGGGCCTGGGCATGTCCCTGACTCCCGTAACCGATTATGGCTATCTTCTTGTTCCTTATAAGTTTAATATCCGCGTCCTTGTCATAATACATCTTTGCCATTTCAAGTTTCTCCTTTCTTAATTGAAATTTTTATCCTCTCGCAATCGCGATTTTCCCTGTTCTCGCAAGCTCCTTTATACCGAAAGGCCTCAACATATCGATAATAGCATTAACTTTGGAATCACTGCCTGTTGCCTCAATAGTCATGCTCTTGGCTTTAATATCTATTATCTTTGCCCTGAATATTTCAACTATTTGCAGCACTTCGTGTCTTGTCTTGCTGTCCGTTGAAACTTTTAACAGTATAAGTTCCCTGTCTACAAAATCTTTTCCGGCAAAATCCTGAACTTTAATGACGTCAACCAGTTTATTCAGCTGTTTGCATACCTGTTCCAAAACGGCATCATCGCCCCGAACTACTATTGTCATCCTTGAGATACTGGGATCCTGGGTTTCCCCTACAGCCAGACTGTCTATATTAAATCCTCTCGCACTGAACAATCCGGCAATTTTCGCGAGAACACCGGATTTATTTTCAACCAATGCGCTTATAGTATGTTTCATAGTAACCCCCGTTTTCGCTTTCGATTTTCACATTTCGATATTTATTCGAATTTACATTTTTTTATGCCATCGATTCTATCATTTCGTGCAGAGAAGCTCCGGCGGGAACCATGGGAAAAACATTCTCTTCAGGGTCAACAATACATTCTATAATATATGTTTTATCCGATTCTATCGCTTTCTTCAAAGCCGGAATGATTTCAGAATCTTTGGAAATTCTCGTTCCCTCCGCCCCAAAAGCCTCCGCCAATTTTATGAAATCAGGCAGATAAGGATGACATTTGCTTTCATCGCAGAACGTAATCCCCTTTTCGCCGTCGGGACCTTTGGCATTCAAAATAGTGGAAGAATATCTTCCTCCATAAAACAATTCCTGCCACTGGCGAACCATACCGAGGCATCCGTTATTCAATATTATAATTTTAACCGGCAGTTTATTTAGAACACAGGTGGTCAATTCCTGAATATTCATCTGTATGGAACCATCACCCGCTATATCAAAAACCAGTTTGCCGGGACATCCCGCCTGAGCCCCCATAGCGGCCGGAAGCCCGTATCCCATCGTACCCAATCCCCCTGAAGAAAGAAACGTTCTCGGAGTTGTATATTTGTAGAATTGAGCCGCCCACATTTGGTTCTGACCGACTTCGGTTGTTATAATCGCATCTCCTTTTGTCAGTTCCCATATCTTTTCTATGACAGACTGAGGTTTAAGACCTCCTTTGCCATAAGACAGAGGGTGCTTTTTCTTCCAACCTTCTATTTTTTCCAACCACTCCTGTGTATTGCATTTCTTTATATTTTTTATAAGTTCTGTCAAAACCTTTCTGACATCACCGACAACAGGAACGTCAACTTTAACATTTTTCCTTATCGAAGTAGGGTCTATGTCAATATGTATAATTTTCGCGTGAGGCGCGAATTCCGAGACTTTACCCGTAACCCTGTCGTCAAATCTCGCCCCGACGGCTATCAAAAGATCCGTATCCTGAACCGCAAGATTCGCATATTTTGTCCCATGCATACCGAGCATTCCGAGAGACAAATTATCCGTCGATGGGAAAGATCCCAGTCCAAGCAATGTGGTAGTGACGGGTATTCCCGCCTTCCTCGCAAACTTGGCCAACTCCTCGGAAGCATTTGATATTATTACACCTCCTCCCGCATAAATAACTGGTCTTCCGGCCGCCGTTATCATTTCGGCCGCCTTTTTTA
>JAQUNG010000037.1 GCA_028717725.1 bacterium
CTAACCCCCGCGAGAAAGCTTCCTCAATTACTGCAAGTTCATTTTCTCTTATTGTTACAGAATCATCATTTATCCCGAGGACGCACGCGTATTCGCATAAAGCGGGGCATATCCTTCCTGTTACCTCCGGCATTATATTTGTGGCATTGAGAAGTTTAAATGCCTTATCCGGCAACCCCGAGTGCAGATATTCATTCCACTCCGGAATATAATTTCCAAGGGGACAGGCCCAATTGCAGAAAGGGGTTCCGCAGTCCATGCATCTTGAAGCCTGTTCAACCGATTTATCCGGGCTTCTCAAGACCATGACTTCTTTATAATCTTTAATTCTTTCACAGACAGGCCTGTACTGAACAGAGTGCCTCCCTGATTTCAGAAAAGCCTTTGCATCCTTAACCATTTACGCTTCTCCTGTTTGTTTCTTATCTGCGAATTCAGCGTTTTGAATTTAATAATATTAGCCGTCTGAAATTTCCGCAAGCCCGAGTTTTTCCTCAATATCCCGCGACTCAAGGATTTTTTTGTATTCGAGAGGAATAACTTTTATAAAATAGCCCATGTTTCTTCCCGAATTTTCGATTATTTCGGCCGCCGCGCCGCTGCCTGTAAACCTGAAATGATTATGCACAAGTTTGTAAATCAATGTTTTGTCTTCCTCTGCGCACTCTTCCAGGCTGACCATTTTTAAATTGCATCTGTTTTTAAGAAGATTTTCCCTGTCATAAACATATGCTATCCCCCCGGACATTCCCGCCGCGAAATTTCTTCCGGTTTTGCCGAGAACAACAACCCTGCCGCCGGTCATATACTCACAACCGTGGTCTCCGACGCCTTCCACAACGGCGTTTATTCCCGAATTCCTTACGCAAAATCTTTCGCCGGCTATCCCTCTTATATATGCCTCTCCGCTGATAGCGCCGTAAAAAGCCGTATTGCCTATAATTATATTATCGGATGGGTTATATTCTGACCTTTTGCCCGGATATATTATTATCTTTCCGCCCGAAAGACCCTTTCCGACATAATCATTACACATACCTTCAAGTTCCAATGTTATTCCCCCGGCAAGCCACGCGCCAAAACTTTGTCCGGCTACACCGGAAAAATTAAGGTGTATAGTATCTTCAGGCAAGCCGTTGTTCCCGTAAATTTTACAGACCTGGCCGCTTAACATCGCGCCAACCGCCCTGTCAGTATTTTTAATCTCGAAACTATCTTTAACAGGGTTCCTGTCTATCAACGATCTTTTGCACCTGCGAATCAACTTCTTATCAAGTACGTCTTCGATACCGTGCTCCTGTTTTTCCGTGCAGTGCATAATAGCACCTCCGGGAACTTCAGGTTTATACAGCATACGGGAATAATCTATTGCGCCGGCTTTCCACGGTACTATTTCGCGGTTCAGCTTGAGCAATTCCGTTCTGCCTACCATCTCATCCATGGTCCTTATTCCCAGAGAAGCCATAATTTCCCTCAGCTCACGCACTATAAAATGTATATATGTTACAACATATTCAAACCTTCCTCTGAAATTTTTCTGGAGCAGCTCGTCTTGAGTCGCAACGCCGACTGAACAATTATTCAAATGACAATGCCTCAACATCACACAACCTAAAACTATAAGGCATGCTGTGCAGAAACCAAATTCTTCGGCTCCAAGCAAAGCCGCAATCGCCACATCTCTGCCTGTCCTCATTTGTCCGTCGGTCTGGAGTCTCACTCTGCTTCTCAAATCATTCATTACAAGCGTCTGATGAGTTTCCGAAACTCCCAATTCCCACGGCAATCCGGCATGTTTTATCGAACTCAGGGGAGACGCTCCCGTTCCACCATCGCCGCCCGATATTAAAATCATATCCGCATGTCCCTTCGCGACACCCGCGGCAACCGTCCCGACACCGATTTCGGAAACCAGCTTCACGCTGATCCTCGCGTAAGGATTCACATTTTTTAAATCGAAAATCAACTGCGCCAGATCTTCTATCGAGTAGATATCATGATGAGGGGGAGGAGAAATAAGGGTAACTCCGGGAGTCGTGTATCTGGTGCTGGCTATTACAACACTTACTTTATGCCCGGGTAATTGCCCTCCTTCACCGGGTTTAGCGCCCTGCGCTATTTTTATCTGAAGTTCATCAGCATTCACAAGATAATTTGTCGTAACCCCGAACCTGCCGGAAGCAACCTGTTTTATCGCGCTCCTTTTCGAGTGTCCGCTGTGAAGAGAAATAAACCTGGATGGGTCTTCCCCTCCTTCTCCCGTATTGGACTTTCCTCCAATCCTGTTCATGGCAAGAGCCAAACTCTCATGAGCGGAACGGCTTATTGAACCAAAACTCATAGCTCCCGTTACAAATCTTTTTAATATATGCTCCGGTTTTTCTACCTCTATTAATGGTATCGGATTTCTTCCGGTCAAATCCAATAAAGCCCTTAATGTAACGGGATTTTCCGATTGATCATTGACCATGGAAGAAAATTCTTTATACCTATCATAATTTTCCAGACGCGCTGCGTCCTGCAAAGCCGAGATGGTGTCGGGATTCCACATATGGAATTCACCGTCTTTTTTCCACTGATACACCCCTCCGGCGGACAGCATACAACCGTCTTCTGAAGATATGTACGCCGAACGGTGACGTCGGATGGTTTCCTCTGCTATTACATCAAATGTCGCTCCGCCTATCCTTGAAACGGTTCCGGAAAAACATTTCTCAATCACATCGTCGGCAAGGCCTAAGGCTTCAAATATCTGCGCCCCGCGATAACTTCTCAGAGTAGAAATACCCATCTTGGAAAGAATTTTCAATATACCCTTGTTAATAGCTTTTACATAGTTGCTCTTAGCCTCATCCGCTTTTACGGTTATTTCCCCTTCCTCGTATAATTTTTCTATCACTTCAAATGACAGATATGGATTTACACATCCGGCACCGTAACCGAACAGGAGCGCAAAATGGTGGACTTCTCTCGGTTCCGCGCTTTCGAGGATTAAAGCGATTTGCGACCTGCAACCGTTATCGACAAGGGTCTGATGAACTGCGCCGACCGCAAGCAAAGCGGGTAAAGCCGCGTATTCACGGCTTGCTATACGATCGCTTAAAACTATAAAATTATATCCCTCTTTTACCGCCGCGAGAGATTCGGCGCATATTCTTTCAACGGCTTTGTGAAAATTGCCGATTTCCCCGGCGTTAAACAAAATAGATACTGTTTTCGAATGAAGACTTTTCCCCTTCATATTTTTTATTCTGGCAAGATCCTTGTTTGTAAGAATAGGATGCTCGAGCCAGAGTTTGGCGCAGTGAAGAGGCGTCTCATCTAAAAGGTTTTTCCTGGTGCCCATATAACATTCAAGGCTCATCACCAATTCTTCGCGTATAGGGTCTATCGGAGGGTTTGTAACCTGAGCAAACAGTTGTTTAAAATAATTATACAAAAGCTGGGGATTTTTAGACAGGACAGCGTGCGGAGTATCGCTTCCCATGGAACCTATCGGTTCCTCACCGTTTTCAGCCATAGGCTTCATTAAGAATTTCAAATCTTCCCTTGTATAACCGAAAGCTTTGAGAATCCTGTGATAATCATCTATCTTTCCCGTTTGATTGCCGGGATCCGGCAGATCTTCAAGTTTCAACAAATTTTCATCAATCCATTCCTTATAAGGGCGTCGGAGAGATACCTGTTTTTTAATTTCTCCGTCTTCCACTATTCCGCCGGTTTCGGTATCTATAAAAAGCATTTTACCGGGCTCCAGTCTCCCCGAGCAGGATATTTCTTCGGGATTTATGTCAAGTACCCCCGCCTCGGAAGCCATTACAACCATATCTTTTTTCGTGACAATATATCTTGCCGGCCTCAAACCGTTTCTGTCAAGCACGGCTCCTATTCTTATCCCGTCCGTAAAAGCGATCGCGGCCGGACCATCCCATGGTTCCATAAGACACGCATGGTATTTATAAAAACTTTTCAGGTTCTCATCCATCAAATCATCCCGTTCCCATGCTGACGGTATCAGCATCATCATGGAATGGGCAAGTCCCCTTCCGGACAAAAATAGAAGTTCAAATACATTGTCAAGAGAAGCTGAATCGCTCCCTTTGGGAACGATAATATGCTTTATTTTTTCTATATCGTTTCCAAAACAATCCGCGCTGAGCAAACCTTCTTTCGCTTTCATCCAATTTATGTTTCCCCGGAGCGTGTTTATTTCCCCGTTATGCGCGAGAAATCTGAACGGCTGGGACAAATCCCATGTAGGAAAGGTATTTGTGCTGTATCTGGAATGAACAATACATAACGCGCTTTCGATATCATTATCACCCAAATCCCTGAAAAACCCTCTTAACTGCGGGGGTGTCAGGAGTCCTTTGTATGAGAATGTCCTGGAAGAAAGATTTGTTATATAAAAAAAAGATTTTTGAGTAATATCCGACCTGCTTACGGCATTTTCAATCTGTTTTCTTATTATATAAAGTTTTCTCTCGAAAGAATCCGTATCTTTAACTGAAGGACATCTCTTGATAAAAACCTGTTCTATGGCGGGTTGTGTATCCCTTGCCTTATGCCCGATAACCAAACCGTCAACGGGAACTTTTCTCCAGCCGAGCAAATCCTGTTTTTCCTGTTTTATAAAGAAAGAGAATATTTTTTTGCAGAATTTTCTCTGATGCTCATCCTGAGGCAGAAACACCATCCCCGATGCGTAACAGCCCTCTTCGGGTAAAACAATCCCTTCTTTCCCGCAAACCTTGACGAATAACTTGTGGGGCGTTTGAATAAGAATCCCGGCCCCGTCTCCCGTCCTGGGGTCGGAACCCGTGGCGCCGCGGTGGGCAAGCCTGTTAAGAACCTCAAGTCCTTTTCCGACTATATCGGATGATTTTTTACCTTTAATATCGCAAACAAAACCCACCCCGCAGCTGTCATGTTCAAATTTCGGGTCATAAAGTCCCATGTCTCGCATTTGCAAATATCCTGTTTTCAAGCCAAAATCCATTCACAACAATTCCGGCGCCAAAAAATTTGGTGCCGGAATTGTCCTTTTCCCAATCTGCTCTGTTTAAATCATAAACATCATTTCCGCGTATGTGGATAAAGGCCACTCGTCATCCGGCAGTAAGCCCTCGAGAATATCCACCGCTTTTCTCAGTTTAAGCATAAGTTCCTTTTTATCTTTGGAGTTTCCGCCCGCAGTTATAACTTTTTCAAGTTTTTCGATACCGCTCAGGACATTTTCCGTCTGTTCGCAAACGGAAACAGAAAGTGCCCTGATATGTTTCATACTGCCGGATTTGAAAGCTTTCTCAGTCTCATTGATGGTCGCCGCGAGTTTTCTCTGATAATTCACCGCAGCCGGTATGATCATGGTGCGAGCGATGGTTATCGAACATTCCGATTCTACATGGATTATTTCCTCATACTGCTTTTTATAGACTTCATACCTCGAGTAGAGCTCCCTCTTCGACAGGACATTGTATTTCTCAAAAAGATCCACTGCTTTTTTGCTTTTGAATATCTCAAGCGCATCAGGTGTATTTATTATGTTGGGTAATCCCCTGTTTTCGGCTTCTTTTTTCCACGCATCCGTGTAATTATCACCGTTAAAAACGACCCTCTTATGTTTTTTGACTATATCTTTCAGAACCGCCTGTAGAGACTCATTAAAATCTTTACCCATCTCTTTGTCTTTTTCCAGTTTGGCGCAGATTTCATCTATAGCGCTGGCCACTATGGTGTTCAAAGCAACATTAGGGCCGGCGCAATTCTGATTTGAACCGACCGCCCTGAATTCGAATTTATTACCCGTGAAAGCAAACGGAGATGTTCTGTTCCTGTCAGTAACATCCCTCGGCAGTTTCGGCAGGGATGAAACACCTATTTCAATGATTCCGCCGTTTTTGGAACTCCTGGCGCCGCCTTTTTCCACCTGTTCAATGATATCCGTCAGTTGTTCCCCGAGAAATATCGATAATATAGCCGGTGGAGCTTCATTCGCTCCAAGCCGGTGGTCATTGCCCGCCGTAGCAACCGTCGCTCTTAAAATATCGGCGTATGTATCCACAGCTTTCATCAAAGCGCAGATTATCGTAAGAAATTTCGCATTCTCATGAGGATTATCACCGGGAGTCAGCCAATTTTTGCCATCCGGTCCCACTATGGACCAGTTATTGTGTTTGCCTGAACCGTTAACTCCGGCAAACGGCTTTTCATGAAGAAGGCACACAAAACCATGCCTGTCCGCAACCTCCTTTAAAATTTCCATAAGTATCATATTATGATCTACCGCAAGGTTCAGTGTTTCATAAACATTGGCTATTTCAAACTGCGCGGGACAGACTTCATTATGCCTTGTTTTCGCAGGAATCCCCATTTTCCATAATTCCCTGTCCAGATCATCCATAAAATCTATAACCCGTTTTTTTATGACGCCGAAATAATGGTCTTCCATCTGCTGGTGTTTTGCAGGGGCTTTACCGAAAAGAGTCCTGCCTGTCTGCAACAGATCAAGCCGGCTCTCGTAGAAACCCTTATCTATAAGAAAATATTCCTGCTCTGGTCCAAGTGTGACATGAGCTTTATCCCCGTTATCTTCTATTCCGAATAACCTTCCTAGCCGGCACACTTGCTTTGAAAGGGCGTCCATAGACCTTAATAAAGGCGTTTTCTTATCCAGCGCGTCCCCGTAATATCCGCAAAAAACGGTGGGTATGCAAAGGACAGCTCCTTCCTTTGATTTTTTAATGAAAGCGGGGCTCGTAGGATCCCATGCGGTATAACCGCGGGCTTCGAACGTCGTTCTCAATCCTCCGGACGGAAAACTCGACGCATCCGGCTCGCCTTTAATAAGCTCTTTACCGGAAAATTGAATAATTACTCCGCCTTCTTTGTCGGGAAATATAAATGAATCATGTTTTTCCGCGGTAGCGCCCGTCAAAGGCTGAAACCAATGGGTGAAATGAGTAGCGCCTTTGGATATAGCCCATGTTTTCATGGCATCCGCCACTTCATCGGCGATATCCGGATTAAGGGTATACCCTTTCTCGATAGTTGCCTTCAGGGATTCCACCGCTTTATCCGACAGGTAATTCCTCATCGTTTTAAAACTGAAAATATTTTCCCCATAAATATCAAAGACACTGCTGTTATCATCAATTTTTTTGCCGCTCATATTCTTCTCCTTATGACCGCAGTTAAATGAAAAAAGGCATTCAAAAACCATAATGGTTTAAGAACGCCTCTGTTTTACGTTTCGGCACAACATTGTGCTCTTAAAAAAATTGAAATCATTTTTACTATATGCTTTCGTAATTGTCAAGTCAATTTTAAACGATTTCATATAATATTTCCACATTTTAACTATTTTTACTATTCAGTTAAAAATATTTGAAAACCCGAATAGGATTCCATCCCGTGTTCCCCTATATCCAGACCTTTTAACTCTTCATCCCTGCTGACTCTGAGCCCTATTGTAATATCTATAATTTTAAAAATAAGGCCCATGGACAATATGACAAATAAGATAACGGAGCATACTCCGAGGCCCTGTATGAGAAACTGTGTAAACCCTCCTCCGTAAAAAAGCCCGTTATTCGCCAATCCCAGTGTTTTCTGTCCGAAAAGACCGAGAGCCAGGGTTCCCCAGATACCGTTTAGCCCGTGTACCGGGACAGCTCCGACCGGATCGTCCACACCAAATCTGTCAAGCAGTACCACTCCCGCTATGACAAGCACACCCCCAACCACGCCTATTAAGACAGCAGCCCACGGTTCTACAAAAGCGCACGGAGCGGTTATAGCCACCAATCCTGCAAGCGCCCCGTTCATAGCCATTGAAAGATCGGGTTTGCCAAACATTCTCCAGACTGTTATCATTGCCGCTATGCCTCCCGCCGCAGCGGCGAGGTTTGTGTTAATGGCAATCCTTGCTATAAGATTTCCGTCCCCCACGCTGAGCGTGGACCCGGGGTTAAAACCGAACCACCCGAACCATAAGATAAACACGCCGAGCGACGCGAGCGGAATATTATGTCCGGCAATCGCGTTCGGAGAACCGTCCTGTTTGAACTTGCCTATCCTGGGCTTTAACAATATCGTCCCTACCAAAGCCGCGAAACCGCCGACCGCATGCACAACCGTGGAACCGGCAAAATCCGTGAAGTTAAGTTTCGCAAGCCAGCCTCCGCCCCATATCCAATGCCCTATTACAGGGTAAATAAAAGCCGATATCAGAAAAGAATATATCAGGTACGCTGAAAATTTCATTCTTTCGGCCATTCCTCCGGCAACTATTGTAGCTGCCGCGCCGCAAAAAGCCGCCTGAAAAAGCCAGAAAGCGGAAATGGGGACATCTGCTCCCGATTCAGCGCCTATTAAAAACCATCCTTTTAAACCGATAAACCCGTTGCCGGCCCCGAACATTATCGCATATCCAAACATAAAAAACCCTATGGAAGCCATGCAAAAATCCAGAAAGTTTTTCGTTAGAATATTACAGGTGTTTTTGGCTCTTATAAACCCCGCCTCGACCATGCCGAAACCGGCCTGCATGAAAAATACCAGAAACGCCGCTATCAATACCCATAGTGTGTCTACGCCTACTGCACTGGCATGTGAAGTCTCATCCCCCGCATGCAGCATGCTGCTGCAGGACATAAACAGCAGAAACACAACTGTCGCAACAGCAATTTTCAATAATCCCGTCTTCATCGGTTCCTCCTTCTTTCATATTTTTCATAAAATTTTTTATCAACCTATAGCCTGTTGACCTTTTTCGCCTGTCCTGATCCTTATACATTCAGGCAAATCCAGAATAAAGATTTTTCCGTCCCCTATTTTCCCCGTCTTGGACCCTCTTATTATCGCGTCAACTGTCGGCTGAACGAATTCTTCATTAACAGCTATTTCAAGTTTGACTTTTTTGAGCAGGTTTATCTCATGTATGACACCTCTGTAAGTCTCCGTATAACCTCTCTGCTGGCCGCATCCGAGGACATTGCTGACGGTCATTTTATGAACCTCCGCCTGGAACAACGCCCTTTTCACATCCGGCAGTTTATGCGGCTGAATCATAGCAATTATAAGTTTCATATTCATTCCCCCTTTTTCAGAAGTTAACTTTGAACGAACACCCTGCGTAGAATTCATCCGCATACTGGCTGTCCATAGCAATCGATTCGCTTATATGAGGCTCTATGCTAAAGTATTGTCCGACGGGAACACTAATACTCAGACTCAGCAACGTGTTTGTAAAACTGCCTTCGTATCCCCATTGTTTGTCGTTATACCCCATAGAAATCCCTAAATTTATCGAAAAAGCTTCAAAATCAAATGAATGACCTATTCCCCACTCAAGATATGTCCCGTCGCCCTCTTTGAAATCATGGTACGCGGTAAAATAAGGCTGAAGCAGAACATCAAGCGCAATACCGCCGTAAAACTCCTGGCTGTCCGAAGCGTCTATATTCGGGAAATGGTAGTATATATAACCTCCTGACAGACTAACTTTTTCCAGCGTTTCATTGATAAAACCCAAATCAAAAGTAATGTCAACCGTAAAGTCATTCTCTGTCCATTCTCTTGTGGGACTGTCATCATCGTTTTTATCGGCATCATAATTACCCCACCAGCTGACAGAAACCCATTTGTAGCCCACCGTAGCACCGGGTTGCACAACAAACCCGTCAACAAGATTCTGACCCCTCCATATATATTTGGAGTTCAGGTCAACAGCAAGCTCATAGTCCAGCTCTGATAAAGGAGCCGGCACAAATGTTTCCTTCTCGCCTTCCGCAAAAACAGAGAAAGAAACAATAAGCGAAGCTAAAAACAATCCTGCCGCAATCAGTCTTTTCATCTTCATCCTCCTTTTTTAACAAAAAAAGCCCATTTCGCCGATTCTCCGGCATAAATGGGCTTCTCTGCCTGAAAACAAAAAAAATCCTTTAAGCTGTTCTCAGCTTAAAGGACATCTTTATCCTTAAATTTCTTTCTTTGAAAATAAAAAAGACGCTCTCTATCCAAGAACGCCTCATTGCTTTTCAAACACATACTCTGTGTTTCTCAAAATTACACCTAAATATAACCAGCTATTTAAGGTTTGTCAAGATTTTTTTTAGGATGATATCCTTCTTTTTTTATGGCATTCTCAATAATCCCCGGCGAAACCTTCCCTCTTATCCGCACTATTTTTGAATTTATATCCACCGACACCTCTTCTACTCCGCTAAGACCAAACAGGGCCTTTTCTATTTTTCTTCCGCAGTCCCCGCAATGGATATCAGGAACTGAAATTTCAATATCGGGGTTCTCTATTTTGCACCTTTTTTTAAAAAACCCGGGCGCGATCACAGCCATTAATAATACAGCCGAAACAATCCTGACACCGGCAGGAAGCATTTTCCCGTGCCCCATTATCACACCCGGCTCTTCACCTAAAAACCTCCAAATATAATTAAACAGAAGCCCCAGCAAGACAGCGGTAAAAACAATACTGGCCAAATAAACATAAAAAGATCTTTTACCCAATTTCGCCCTTACAAAAGATAAAGTTATCGCATTTGTGGCCGGGCCAACTATCAAAAAAACAAGCGCCGCGCCGGGGGAAAATCCCCTGAGCATCAGCGATGCCGCTATGGGGATAGATCCCGTAGCGCATACATATAAAGGCACTCCTATAAGAATCGCCGCAAAAAAATCCCACGGAAAAACAAGATATTCCGCAAAAAAATCCCCGGGAATAAATGCGGTTATCGATCCGCCTATAACAGTCCCTATGAGCAGCCATTTCCCTATATCCCGTGGTATCTCCAAAAAAGCGTATCGGATAACTCCTTTCAATTTCAGGTTTATTTTTTCCCTCTCGATTTTTCCCCTGTTTTCCGCGTGAAAATTCTGCCCGTCATTTTTTCCCGTAAACACAAAATCTATTAACCCGACGACTACTCCGGATAAGAAAGCCGCCAGAGGCCTGAACACGGCAAATAACGGACCCATTAAAGAAAATGTCGCCATTATCGAATCAATGCCCGTAGTCGGGGCCGATACCAGAAAAGCCAGCACACTCGGAGTATTTGCCCCGTCCTTTTTCAGGGAATTCGCAAGCGGAATAACACCGCAGGAACAAACTGGGAGGGGAACACCGAAAAAAGTGGCTTTTACAATCGACAGCAAACCGTGTTTTCCAAGGTGGCGTTTAATAAAATCCGAGCCTAAAAAAACATGCAGGACGCCGGCAATAAACATACCCAGAAGAAGATAAGGGGAAACCTCAAGCCAGAGTTCAATTACATTTTTATAAAAATCCCCGAACATACCATTTCCGCCTCAGTACGAAAAATCCAAACCCCGGTAAATATATTTGAAAGCTCCGATAGCGGCTTTTGCCCCTTCTCCCGCCGCTATAATTATCTGTTTTTCCGGAACATCGGTAACATCGCCCGCCGCAAAAATCCCCGGTATATTGGTCCTGTTTGAATTGTCGACCATTATTTCGCCGGAGTCGTTCTTTTTTACGTCAGCGGCAAGCTCTGAATTGGGAATTAATCCTATTTCAACAAATACTCCTCTTACCGCAATCTCTTCCGGCCTGCCTTCTTTTTGAAACTTAATACTTTTAACAACGGAATCTCCGGTAATTTCGGTTACCATGCTTTTATTAAATACGGTTACTTTCCCGTTTTTCTCAGCTATTTTCCGCATAACAGGATCCGCTGTCAGTTCGGACGCAATATTTATGATATAAACTTTATTTGCGATTTTTTCCAGCTGTATGGCGGCATCAAGCGCAGAGTTTCCGCCCCCTATTACTGCGACGTCTTTTTCGGCGAAAAGAGGTCCGTCGCAGGTAGCGCAGTAGGTCAAACCTTTGTTCTTAAATTCTTTCTCTCCCGGAACATTAAGCTCTTTCGATTTTTTTCCCGTGGCGATTATAACGGTTTTCGCAAGGTATTCTTTTTCGGAATCCCTGATTTTTATAATATCTTCCTCTCTGTAAATTTTTTCGACGCGCTTCGACATACGGACATCCACGCCGTATTGCTTCATATGCCGGTCAAATTTCAAAACAAGTTCAGGCCCCGTGATAAACTGATAACCCGTATAATTTTCTATGTTGCCGCTCCACGCTGTCTGACCTCCGATATCGATGCTTATCACGAAAAAATTCATTCTTTTTCGCGCCGCGTACACGCCTGCTGTTATACCGGCGGGGCCGGCCCCGATTATTATAAGATCGTACACAGTCATAATCCGCGAATTCTAAAGGACTTTTTTCAGTTCGTTAAGTTTCTCTATATGGCTTTCTTCCTGTAAAATGATCTTGTCTATCAGAAGGCTGTCTTCCGGTGGCACGGTTTTTTTGGCTTCTTCAAAAAATCTGATCGATTCCTCTTCAAAAGACACCGCTATTTCAACAGCTTCTTCGCAGGTCTTTATTTTAGACGCCATATTATGCCCTTCATTGTTTTTTGTGAATACGCTCTGGTCCGCGATCTTTTTCAGATATGAAAAATATTCTTCCGGATAAAGTTCAACGGGTTCATAATCCTGCACGGCACTGAGTATTTTCCCGAAAATCTTGACGTGTCTTGATTCTTCAACAGCAAGATATGCGAACACTTTTTTCGCTTTGCCATCTTTTATCGCGGAAGCAAGGTCACTATAAAAATCAAACCCGTTTTCTTCTATCTGTATACCCAGTTCAACCACTTCACTCCCGGAAAATGAGCCGCTCATTCAATCCTCCAAATTGATTTTTGCAGGGGCGAGATTAACCACCTTTTCAACATCAACCGCTATTATATATTTAGGATCCGGCATCAAAGCTTCAGGATGACTGGGATGCCCTTTGCGTCCTTTAACGCTGTTTATAATCCTTGTGACTATCCTTCCGTGAATTTTTTTCTTCCAGTCTTCAATCATATTCTGCGGGATTTCGTCTTTATTAATCTCCCTGGCTTTTCCCTTAACGCAGAACCCCTTAAAAAGATGTTCGTCCACCGCGGTAATGGATATGCCGGGGTTTATTTTAAGATTCGCGCGCGTCCGGCCGGTATAAAGATCTATCAGATATATTTTCTCTTCCTCTATTCTGACTATGCCTTTGCAGGAATTATGGGGATAACCGTCATTCCCGATTGTGGAGACGACCGTAAAACCCTGTTTTTCCAGAAAATTTATAATATCCTTGCTCAATTTCATTATCCGCACACCTTTTTATTTCAAGATTCCTTTTAAAGCGTTTAAAATCCTTTCGTAATCGGGATGATTCGCCAATTCTTTAACGTATTCCGTATATTTTATCACATTATTCCTGTCTATAATGAATACCGCTCTTGCAAGCAGCCGCATTTCCTTTATCAAAACACCGTATTTAATACCAAAATCAGCGTATCTATGGTCGGAAAAGGTTTTTACGGCTTTTATCCCGTTTTCATGGCAGAACCTTTTCTGCGCAAAAGGCAGATCCATGGAAACAAATATTATAATTAAATCTTTTGATAATTTCGAAGCTTCATCGTTAAATCTTTTTATCTGAAGGTCGCAAATCGGCGTATCAAGCGACGGGACCGAAGCTATAAGCTTAACCTTGTTTTTAAACCCGTATAGCGCAACTTCATTTAAATCCCCGTCAAGCACTTTAAAGTCGGGAGCCTGGCGGCCGGCCTGGATTATATCTCCTGCAAGCGTCACTGGATTGCCATTAACGGTAATTTCCGTTTTGCGTCTCATATAAGAGCACCTTTCTTTTTATCATTGAAAAATCGCCGGGCAGTTTAAGGTCATGCCCGGGACCGGATAAGGCACCCTTCGCTGCAATGAGCTACCGGCCTCAGCCAAAACCTAACCGTTAATTTCATATTGCGCCTCCTTTCTTTTCCACATACTTTATTAACTTATTAATACGTTCTATGTGCTTTTTTTCCTGCTCGATAATCTTATCTATGGCGGATATACACCTTTTGTCAAGGGTATTACGCCGTATATTTATGTAAAAATCCACAGAATCATTTTCAATCAACAATCCAAAAGCCAGCACTTCGAGAGGACTTTTCAACAAACCGCTTCTTCTTTTCAGTAATGCTTTGTAACTGGAAAAAACACCGCTGTCCATATAATCTATGATATCGTCTTCCTCAAAGTTATCCCGCCCGTCCTTCAGTGCTACTGCCAATTCCGTTTCAAAAAATTTAAGATGTTCTTTTTCCTGTCCAAGAAGCAGTTGTACATCTTCTTTGATTCCGCCGTTGGCAATATTGCCCAGAATATCGGCATAAAACCTCACGCCCTCTTTCTCCAGATTAACGGCTATCTTATAAGCCTGCACGGCATTGAAGTCGCTGATTTCGATTTTCCCATCCGTATTTTTGATTATTCTCATCTTATCCTCCGGTTTTCCCGCCAGTTTTTTTCTTTTCTTCTCAGCAAAAGCAGTTCTTCAATATTTTTTCTTTTTAGATATTTTTCCATATTTTCTTTCAGCCCGATCCACAGCGAGATAATTTTACAGTCGTCGAAATGAACACATTTTTTCCTTCTGCCTTTTTCCCTGAAGCAAACCGGCTTTAAAATCTCATTTTCTATCGCCTTTACCACAGAGAAAACAGATATATCTTCCGGGCACGCGCTTAACACATACCCGCCGCTTCTGCCCCTGAAGCTTTTGAGAATTTTCCGCTTCTTGAGCAATAACAGCAATTGCTCAATGTAATCGGGTTTAATCTTCTCCTGCCGGGAAATTTCGACTGCTGTTACCGGCTTTCGGCTTTCGTATTTATCGGCTATTCTTAAAACACATGAAAGAGCATAATCCACCCTTGAACTTATTTTCATGATTTAATTCTATTAAAACCCGATAAATTTTGTCAAGTATTATATTTTTTATTTGCCTATCGGGGAATTTATGGTAAAACAGATTTAATCTTATGGAAAAATTTTTTCTTTTATCCTTTATATTAATATGGCTTCCGGCGACAACTGCCGGAAGCCACGAAGTGTTTTTAAGAAATGGAGACAAAGTAACTGGAATAATCAGAAAAATCACACAAACCGAGGTAGTGATTGAAACGGATTATGCTGGAACAATCACAATAGACAAAAGCAGGGTCCGAAGCTACTTCCCCGATGCTTTTGAGGAAAAAATCGCGGGCGGCGAAAAGGACTTCAAACCCGCCGCGAAGTGGGAAGCAAAGGCAGAAGCGGGTTACACCTTCAGCACAGGAAACTCCGAAATACAATCGGTAAACGCCAAAGCGGCGCTGAAAAGAAAAGCCGAGAGAACAATTCTTGAAATCAACGGTATGGCCGTATACGGCAAAGAAGACGGCGAAGTCACAATTAATTATTCCGAAGGAACCGCAAAATTGTCCTATTTTATAAACGACAGGGTTTACGCATATGCTCTCGGCAATATTCTCCGGGACAGGATCGCGCTGATTGACCTGCGCGCAAGCATAGGCGGCGGGCTTGGATATTATATCATCAAAACCGATTCTTTGACCTTTCAGGCCGAATGCGGCGCTGAAGCGGAATACACGGAAAAGGAACACGAAAAAACCTTAACCGATCCTGTAATAAGAACCGCGGGGATAGTGAACTACCGCCTGAACGACAGGGTTTCATTCGAATCGACGGTACAACATTTCGCAAATTTAAGAGACCACAGCCTTTATCACGACGAAGGAACGGCATCGATTATCATCAAACTATTTGAAAAATTAAACGCTAAATTTACCATCCAGGCAAATTATGAAAACACACCGGCAGGCGACAAAAAGAGAACGGATATAATGGGGTTCGGCTCATTGGAGTATGAAATCTTCTAATCAGAACTTATAAATAACGATAGCTATAAGAGCCGAAAAGCTCAACAACCCGGCGATTACACAAACCTGAACCATTCCCAGCACAGGCACAAGAACGGCGCTTGCCGCAAGCGCTCCGCAAAAAGATCCCAGGACATCAAATCCATACGTTTCTCCAGCTACCCGGCCGACGGATTTCCTGAATTCCAGATATAGCCTGTTCGCCAGAGGAAATTGCAGCCCCCCCGCAAAACCGGCCAGGGCAGGCAAAAGCGGGAAAACAAAAAACTCAAAAAATCCGGATAAAACATGGCCCCTTGGATAACCCGCCCACATAAAAACCAACGGAAGTAAAACCGGATACAGGCACATTACCGCCTGCATAGCGACAAAATATTTTTTGGCGTCTTTTTTGCCGCGGACAAGCCCGGCGGCAAATGCCCCGAAAGCCAAACCTCCCATAAAAGAAGTTACCAGTACTCCTATCCTGAAATATAAATAACCGTAAAGAACCTGAAATGTTATGATTATCACTATCTGGAAAATTATCTCCGCGAATCCCGAAGTAAAAACCGCAAAACACAGAGGGAAAGCCGATTTTTGCCTTATAAAAAACCTCAGTATGATTATCGCGAAAGGGACCGGGAAAAACCACGCCGTTTTTATTTTTCCGGCTCCGGAGAGTATACGCCTGAACGTATCGGAAAACAACGTGCTCCAATACATTTCGGCATAATAGTAG
>JAQUNG010000038.1 GCA_028717725.1 bacterium
AAGAAGGGTCGACTATCTTATAAGATTTGAATGAACCCTTTTCATCCGTTATGGCTGTGTGGCAAATTTCTCCTCTCCATCCTTCTGTCAGGGAAACGGTCATGGTATTGGAAGCCGGAACGCCGCAGGGAATCTTTGTTTCCCCCGCAGGCAGTGATTTACACTGATTATTTATAAACTCGACTGACTTTTGTATTTCAAGCCATCTGGTGTAAGCCCTCGCGAAGACATCGCCGGTGTTATATGTAGAGACGGGCAATTGGGCGAGGCGGTATATGCCATATGGGAAATCAAAGCGCACGTCGCGCGTTATACCGCATGCGCGCGCGGGAATTCCCACCAATCCCAGTTTTTCTCCTGTTTCCCGTGAAATTTTACCCGCGCCCTCAAAGCGGTCCATAACCGAAGGTGTGTTCCACAGTAATTCCACCGCATTGGTCAGGTCGGCGAATATTTTTTCAAGCCGCTTGAGGAATTCCCCGATAATTCTTTTATCGAGGTCGAACCGGACGCCGCCGGGTCATATCATATTTCGCCCGAACCTGTTTCCGCAGATTAGCGCGGTTAAGTTCAGGAAGTCGCCGCGGATGCGCCCGCAGTAAGAAGCGGTGGGCAGGTATCCTATATCGTTTGCCAGCGCTCCCAGGTCGCCGGTATGATTTGCGAGGCGTTCCAGTTCAAGCATAATGCCTCTTAGCGCCTGAGCTCTTGCGCTGACATTGCAGTTAGAGAGAGCTTCCAGCGCCTGGACGTATGCCGATGTATGGCCTATGGTTGTATCTCCGGCGGATGTTTCAATGTAATGGATGCTCCTGATGCCGGGACCTCCGATAAGGGCTTTTTCTATTCCGCGGTGCTGGTATCCAAGCGATATTTCGAGATTCAATACTGTTTCTCCGGAGCACTGGAAACGAAAATGGCCCGGCTCAATAATGCCGGCGTGAACAGGGCCCACGGCAACCTCGTGTATTTCATCCGAATGGGGCTGTAAAAACATCTCCGGTTTTTGAGGATTCTGAAGCCGGACGGGTTTTAGCCATGGGTGGTTTACGGGAATGATGTCCCATTGCTCGGCTATTTCGCGTTCGAACATATTTGCCTGAACACAATCAGGTGTCAATGACGGGAACTCTTTTCCTGTTTTCTCGCTGGACAGGATTCTTAATTTGCCGTTTGTGTCGTGGGCTAAAACCGCGAAAAGGTTAACAGCCCTGTTCTTGCCCTGCGCGGCAAAGTAATTGACTATCCTCTGTCCCTGCCCGGAAAGCCTCAATACTTCATCCGCGAATTCCCCTACGGTAAACCCCGGCATGGCCTCTAAATTTACCGGTCTGCAATTAGAAGTGATAAGGCTGTTTTTCATTTTAAATTTTCCAATATTATTAACGCCTGTTGTAATATATTTTGCAGCCAGTCAGGAACGCAGAATCCCAGCCATAATGCGAATCCGCATAACACCAGGCACGGAAGAATCCTGAACATATTTTCTTTTTTCCCGGGACGTTTTATGTCCTCAGGGTATTTTCCCTGAACCATTTCAGGAACAACCAGGAACATCCCGATAAAAACGGCTGCCAGCAGAATCAGATAAATAACGGCTGTAATATTGCGCCCCTGTTCCACGGCGCTTCTGAAGATGATAAACTCGCTGAAGAACACCCCGAAAGGGGGAGTCCCGGTTATCGCCAGTATTCCGAGCATCCATAAGATTCCCGAAACAGGCGCGATACGGATAAGCCCTTTGACGTTTTTTACTTCTTTGGTGTGATAAACGGAAAGAATATTTCCGGCCGTGAAAAACAAAAAACCTTTTACCATTGAATGGTTAAAAACATGGAACAATGCTCCGAACGCCGCAGTTTGTCCCAATCCTATGCCTAATGCCATAATTCCCATATGTTCTATACTGGAATATGCGAGCAGTCTTTTATAATCATGCTGCCCGAAAATAAATATTGCGGCAGCCGCCATAGATAAAAGTCCGAATAATAAGAATATATCCCTGCTGAATGAAGCTATCCCGGATGCAACGCAAACCTGGTGCGCGCGCAATATGCCGAGAAACGCGCAGTTGAGGAGAGCTCCCGAGAGCAAAGCGGATACAAGCGACGGCGCTTCGCTGTGAGCGTCAGGCAGCCACGTATGGAATGGAGCCAGACCCATTTTTGTCCCGTAACCGACAAATATGAAAAGAAACGCGGCTTTCAACCACGGGATGCTCGTTTCCGAGCCCGACAGGTCGAGCTGGGAAATAATAAGGCCTATATTCCCTTTGCCTGAAAGAGAGACGGCTACGCCGAGAAAAAGGTTGCCTAAAAGGGCTAACGCGATTCCGACGGAACAAATCAGCAGGTATTTCCATGTGGCTTCAAGAGACCGTTTGTTCCTGTGAAAATAAATCAGCGGCGCGCTTGCTAAAGTAGTGGCTTCCATTGCTACCCACAAGAGTCCGAAATGGCGGCTTATGATTACCAGCGTCATAGAACCTAAAAACAGGAGCAAACAGCCGCTGAAGGCAGCTTCCTTAGTGTTGAATGAAACCGGCGCCGTTTGTTTTTTATCGTCTTCCGAATGCGGCCCTTCCCGGAAAAAAGCTATTGAGTAAACCGCCGCGGCAAGAAAAAGAATGCTTGTGATGCATAGAAACAATGCCCCGAGCTCGTCTAAAAACAGCCAGTTGGAGGATGTTTTAACATTCATAAAACAAATTGCCGCGGTCAGCCCTGAATGTGCGGCGGCGGTAGCGACAATCAATCCTCTGCATGCCGGGTTGTTGCGCAGAAAAAAAGCCATAATGCCCGAGATAAAAGGAATAAGGACTAACAGGAATATCATGTTTCCTCCGTCGGCCGGATATCGGCGGGAATCCTGTCGGAAAGATTGTCAAGGACGTGAGTATCAATGTGGTCGAATTCCCGGCTGATATGGAAAATCGCTATTCCCATTACAAAAACGGCCACAAACATATCGAGCAAAACGCCCAGTTCTACCAGAAGAGGCTGTTCTCGGAGCAATGCCACGCCGAAAGCATAAATACCGTTTTCCATTATCAGGTAACCGAGCACCTGTGTCAGCGCTTTTACTCTGCTGACGATTAGAAACAACCCCGTCATAATTGTGGAGAAAGCTACGGGAACAAGCAAATATCCGCAAAAAGATGCCGGCAAAGATAACCGGGAACCTAACCAGAAAGACAGGATAAATATCAACACAGCCGTGATAATTGAAAAAGGATAACTTACCAGAGGTTCGACTTCACGCGCTACCTGCGCTGTTTTTAAAGACCAGCCTAACAGCAACGGGAAAATGACTCCCTTAACTGTTATGGTGAATATTGCGATGACAATAGGCAGCAGCGCGAATTCGCCGTAGATTAGACAGGGCAGAATACCTATAACGACACCCTGCGCGGCTACTATCTTTATGCAGTATGTCAACCTGCTGGACGCGACGGCCCCTATGTTTGTGATAAGAAGAAATGTTATTAATATATTTATCAGCATGACCGCGCCTTTACATTATCTGAAAAATCAAAGCCAGCATCGCTAAAGCGAAACCTGCTATCAGCAATTGAGGGACTTTTAACAATTTTAACCGTGCCATACAGGACTCTACAATACCGACCGCGAGGCTTAAAGCGGCAATACCCGACAGAAAAATCAGTTCGTCAAAGATAATATTACCGGTGCGCATCGGTATAATTGCTCCGACAACTAAAGAACCCAGTATCCAGAGCTTTAAAGAAGCTGAATAAAATATGATAGCCAGGTCCGGCCCGCTGTGGTCGAGGACCATAACTTCGTGAATCATTGTCAATTCCAGATGTGTGTTCGGGTCGTCTACCGGCAGCCGGGAGTTTTCCGCGAGGAATATAATAAAGAACGCGGCGGAAACAAGCATAAGGATAGTGCTGTCATGCCAGGAAAACGAAGAATATATTCCGGACAACGATAAGTTTGCGGTTTTTCTGGCTAACGTTGCCAGCCCGACAAACAACGCGGGTTCCGCGAATACCGCGAACTGAATTTCTCTTGAGGCGCCCATTCCCTCAAAACTTGAACCCGTATCCATGGCTGAAACGACAGCGAAAAACCTCATTACCCCGAACAGATAAACAAAAAGAATAATATCCCCCGGGAACTGGAGCAAAGCTTTTCCCTGAGCCTGGGGGACCACGAGCAATGATCCTGCCAGGACAGCGAATCCCGCCAGGGGCCCGGCCCAGAAAAAGAAGGTTGTAGCCGAACTGAACACCGCGCTTTTTTTCAGGAGTTTATGCAGGTCGTAATACAATTGCAAAACAGGCTGGCCTTTCCTGCCGGCAAATACAGCTTTAACGCGGTTGATAATCCCAGGCAATAACGGAGCCGCGATTAACGCCAATATTATGTTTAACAGCGCAGAGTTCATATTAAATTATCCCAGCTTCCATATGATTAAGACCAAAAGGGTAACGACGATGTAAAGAATGTAAACTTGCAGCCTTCCGTGTTGTATCCAGCGCAATTTCATTATCAGAGAATAAATTTTCGCGGATAGCGGCTCGTATATATATCGCATAAAAATGTCCTGTGACTCGAAGCGCGGTGAGGTTTTTTTCGGGAATATATCCGAAGAGAGTTCGGTTTTTTTGCCGGCGCGCAGGATGAAATTGAAGAAATCCGTTATGGGTTGGACAAAGGATGAACCCGTGTACTGCATTTTTGCCGACGGGTGACTGTATCCGCAATCCCATGTCGGCGCTGTCCGGACGATTTTTTCCGCCAATATTTTTTTTCGCAATAAAAAAGCGCAGGTGAAAACAACCGCGATTGCGGCGTAAATCTTGTTGATAAAAACAAAAGTTGTTTTTGCCTGGCTCAAAAACAGGTCTATTTCCGAAAAAGCCAGTCCGCTGACTTCAATTAGCAGCCCGTGAAAACGGGGGATTATCAATGGCATGCTTATACCTGTCAAAACACACAGGACGGCGAGGAAAACCATTCCTGCCCGCATCATTTTCCCGGGTTCAGCCGCTTTTTCCGCCAAAGCGGAGCGCTCGCTGCCAAGGAATACTATGCTGAAAACTTTTGTGAAACACGCGGCAGACAGGGCGCCTATAAACGTGAGCCCGGTGATAGCCAGCAAAGAAGAGACAACGACTGATAAGGAAGAAACCGTTATACACTTAAAACTTCCGAAATAAATTAAAAACTCGCTGACAAACCCGTTTAAAGGAGGAAGTCCGGATATTGCCGCGGCGCCGATAAGAAAAGTAATTCCTGTTACAGGCATTTTTTTGAAAATGCCTCCGAGGATTTCCATGTTTCTGGTTCCTGTCTGCTGCGCTACTGCTCCTGCGCCGAGAAATAGGAGCCCTTTGAATAGGGCGTGATTAAAAACATGCAGGAGACTTCCGGCAAAACCGAATAAAGCCAGAACCGGCAGTTTTTTATTCAACCCGATAAGACCCAATCCTATACCCATGGCGATAATCCCTATGTTTTCGACGCTGCAGTAAGCGAGTAACCGTTTGATATCGTGCTGGGTGAGAGCAAAGAGGACCCCGAGAATTCCCGATATAAGCCCTATCCCGAATAAAGTTATGCCCCACCACAGATGTGGCGGCCCGATAAATGTCAGGATGCGCAATAGTCCGTAAATCCCCGTTTTTATCATTACAGCCGACATTAAAGCCGAAACCGGAGTCGGAGCTGCGGGATGAGCCTGGGGTAGCCAGAAATGGAACGGCACAAAACCTGCTTTTACCCCGAAACCGATGGTTGCCATGATGAAAAGGGCCGATGATACAGGCAATATAGCCGAAGAAGCGGCGCTGAAATCCGAAAATTCCATTGAGCCGCAGAATTTGCCCATCATAGCAAACATGAAGAACAGGAACATAACGCCTATATGATTTACTATAAGGTAAATTATACCCGCCTGGCGGACGCTTTTGTGCTCATCTTCGAATGTGACCAGAAAATATGAGGAAAGCGACATTATCTCCCAGGCCACAAGGAAAAAGACGCCGTTTCTTGCGATAACAAGAGTCGCCATGCTTGCGGCTAACAGGTTAAAAAACAGCCAGAATGAGCCGATGGGTTTTTTTGCGTAAAAGGGTTTCAGATATTGGATGCCGTAAACCGATGAGACGGCAACCAGAATAAAAAGAGGTATAAGAAAAAAAGCGGACAGCTGGTCAATACCTGTGGAAAGGGTTCCGATATTAAATGCGCATATTCCTTTTTTGTATACTGTGATGTCATTAAGGATTATACGTATAGAGGCTATTAATCCTATTGCGCTGCCGGTAACCGCTCCTGCGGCACCGATGAAAGAGGCTTTTCCCGGATGACGGTTCAACAAACAGGCGATAATACCGCTTGTGAATATAATCGAGACCGATAATATAAATTCAAACATATGACTGTCTTTCCGCCGGCCGGTTATTTGAGAGTTTCTTCCAGTCTTTTCAATTGTTGCTCGATTTCTTCGCGGGAATTCTGGTTTAGAAGTGTTTTTTTGAATTTAGCGTCATGCAGGCAAAAAGCGATGCGGGATAACAGATGCAGGTGTATCCTTACCGTCTGGCTGATAACCATAAAAACACAATTAACGGGATTTTTATCCAGAGCGCTGAAATCTATCGGGTTTTCCAGGAAACATAAGGCGACCATGGAGAACGGAACATTTAATACTATCGGGTTTCGGACATGGGGTATGGCTATGCCGTCTCCGATGCCGGTTGAAGCGATTTCTTCGCGGGCGCATAAAAGACGGATTAACAGGTCGTGGTCAACTTCGTCCGGCAGCCGCAGTAAGTTGACTATGCTTTTGAAAACAGATTCTTTGGTGTTTCCGCAAACCCTGTAATATATTCCTCCGGATTTGATGACTTCAGAAAGGCTCGGAAGCGCTAAATCTTTTTGTTCGTCGGTTTGGAAGAAATCGGCATTAACGGGTATTTTCTTACTCAAAGCCCATTCTAAAAGCTCTGCCCGGTTAAACCTGAACTGGTCAAGTACACGATATACCGGTATAGATTTTTGTTTAATCCAACGGTAAATCGAACGCTCGGAAACATTCATCAATTTTGACACATCTCTAACCTTCAGTTGCATTTATATATCCTTGTTTTTTTTAAATTGTTTATGACAAAAAATGTCATAACTACGATATTATATGACATAAATCATAAAAAGTCAATATATGACAGTATTTTTAATGTAAAAAATCTGAAAAGATTTTGCTCGGTTTTAATGAATGACGGGATGTTTTTTTGTTTATGCTTCGGACTGGCTTTTCCTGTCTGCCCGCTTGCGACCTATTTCCGTTAAATGCATTTTCCGGAGACGGATATGTTTGGGTGTTATTTCAACAAGTTCATCATCTTCTATGAATTCAAGGGCGAATTCGATGGTCATTTCGCGCGGGGTTATAAGAGTAAGTGCGTCATCGCTTCCCGCCGCGCGCATATTGGTGAGTTTCTTCTCGCGCTGGGCGTTTACGACAATATCAGAGCCTTTGTTATTTACTCCGATTATCATTCCTTCATATAGCATGTCTCCCGGCCTGACAAATATTTCTCCGCGCGGCTGTAAATTGAAAAGCGCGTATGTCACCGCGGCGCCGGTTCCTTGAGAAATAAGTACGCCGCTTTGCCGCCCGGGAATATCACCCTTATAAGTCTGATATTCAAGGAAGTTCTGGTACATAATGCCGGTGCCGCGGGTCATCATAAGGAACTCGCTTCTGAACCCGATCAGGGCCCTTGAGGCAATAGTGAATTCCATCCGGATAGTGCCGAAAGATGTTGTTTTAAGGCTGCGCATTTCGGCTTTGCGGGCTCCTATTGCCTGCATGACCACTCCCTGATATTCGCTTTCGACCTCGATTATCACTTCTTCGACAGGTTCGAGTGTCCGTCCGCCCATTTTCTTTAAAATAACCTTCGGCCTGGAAACTTCCATCTCATACCCTTCTCGGCGCATTGTTTCGATAAGTATGGAAAGATGCAGTTCGCCGCGGCCGGAAACTTTTAGCCGCTCGGTTCCTTCGAGCTCTTCAACTTTTATGCCGACGTTTATCATAGCCTCGTGCTTAAGGCGCTCCCGCATATGACGTGATGTCAGGAACCTGCCGCCGTCCTTACCTGAAAAGGGGCTTGTATTATGGGAAAAATTCATGGAGATTGTAGGCTCATCTATTTTAATAGCGGGTAATCCTTTCGGGTCATGGACGCACGCGAGTGTTTCCCCGACTTCAACACCCTCTATGCCGGATATCGAAACAATGTCTCCGGCTGTAGCCTCTTGTGTTTCTACGCGCTTTAACCCACGGTATTTCATAATCTTGGTTATCTTGCCCTTGTCGATAGTCCCGTCGCGTTTTACAAGCGCCACGGCGTTGCCGACACGTATAGAGCCGTGGACAATTCGCCCTATGCCAATCCGCCCGACATAAGAATCATAATCGAGCATTGTAACAAGCATCTGGAAAGGCAAATCCGGGTTGGCTACCGGCGGCAGTACCCTGTGCAGGATAGTTTCTAACAGGGGTTTTATGGATTCTCTCGGTTCATCAAGGTCAAGAGTCGCGTAACCTTCCTTTCCCGAAGAATAAACAATCGGGAAATCAAGCTGTTCATCGGAAGCGTTTAGTTCGCAGAAAAGGTCGAATGTCATATCCGCCACTTCATGGGGCCTGGCGTTCGGACGGTCAAGCTTGTTTATCACAAGAATCGGCTTTAAATGCAGCTCGAGCGATTTTTTCAAAACGAATTTGGTTTGCGGCATAGGCCCTTCAAAAGCATCGACAAGCAGGAGCACGCCGTCGACCATCTTGAGAATACGCTCGACTTCACTGCCGAAATCGGCGTGTCCGGGCGTGTCGACGAGGTTGAACTGTACTCCCTTATACTGCAGTGAAGCGTTTTTGGAAAGAATCGTAATGCCTCTTTCTTTCTCAAGAGGATTAGAGTCCATTATGGTGCTTTCGCCCTCTTTAAACTCATATGCGCCCGTGTATTTGAGAAGTGCGTCCACAAGGGTAGTCTTCCCGTGGTCGACGTGGGCTATGATAGCGACATTCCTTACATCTTTTCTTCTTTTCTGGTTCGGCATATTTTTTTTATTTCTTCCTAATTAAAATAAAAAAGGCGCTGATTTTCCTGCGCCTCTCGGGATAAGTTACTTTATGTCCTAAAGTTATGCAGTGTTCTTTTAAGGTGTGGGTATTCTAACAGAAGCGAAGAATTTGGCAAGCAAATACTGAAAAATGATATTTCTATTTTTCCTTTTCAGCCGACAGCTTTTTTTAACGGAATGTTTTAAATGTTTTAAAGGATATAATGAACTGCTATCTTATTTTTACTCAAAAGGTTTTGTCTGTTATCATAATATGATAAAGGGTTAACCCCGGAAAGATTAAGCAGAAGGACATAAATGTTTATGAAAAATATTAACGTTATAATACTGGTGTCGGTTTTTATTTTGTCTCTCTCCTGCGCCTCGGAAGCTTCCGTAAGCGTAAGCGCCTCATCCGTTCAGGAAAACAATAACGATTTAAAGGCGCAAAATGTGATTGACGGCGATATGTCGACAAGGTGGAGCAGCGACTTTACGGACGATGAATGGCTGGAAATCGACCTTGGAGAAGAAAAAGATATTGTGGGGCTGAAACTCTACTGGGAGGCCGCGTTCGGCAAATCTTACGAAATAAAAATGTCGAAAGACGGCGGGAAGTGGGATCGGGTTTATCGGAAAGACAGCGGCATAAGAAAGTTCTGCGACGACATTTATTTCGGCAAAAAGACAGCGCGTTATATAAAGATACAGTTTAAGGAAAGAGGGACTTCATGGGGTTATTCGCTCTGGGAAATTATCATAAAGGGGCCGGATGAAGAACTGTATGTGGACGCTTCTTCTTTCGCTGATGAAAGCAAATGTCCGGGCAATATATTTGACGCGGATGCTGAAACAATGTGGCAGGCCGGAAATGCCGGATCCGCAGAATGGATTGAAATCGATTTAAGAAAAGAAAAAAACCTCGGAGGGCTTGTTATACACTGGGGAGAAAATTATGCGAAAGGATTTGAACTGCAGGTTTCGGATGATAAGAAAAAATGGGACACTATTTTTAGAGGGGCTCCGGTGTCAGGCGGGATTGAGCGGGTAAACGCGAATATAGTCGGCAAACGTTATATCAGGCTGGTTTGCGCGTCCGGCTGTGAGATCAGGGAAATAGAATTTAGGGATTGGGCGGATATCGCTGAAAAAAGCAATCTTGATATAGTGCGCGGGCTTACGGGATGGAAAGGTTTTAAATGGAATACTTTTATCGGGAGGGACGGGTCTTTCGGCCCTGAGCCGTATCCTTTCCAGGTCGGCTTCTGGGTATATGACATAGAAGGGGGGAAGCTGTATACGCCTGAGACCATGGAAACTGAGTGGAAACTGGATGAAGGCAGGCTTCCCGTGAATATAATCAGCTGGTCCGGCGACGGTTTCAGCGCGGAAACAACAATTTTTGCGCGGCTCGAGAAACCCGGTGTAATGGTTAATTTCTCTTCCATAAAAATTAAAAATGAAAGTTCCTTTCCTAAAAATTTTTTAGTATATGTGCATGTCCGGACGAATCCTATGCTGAAATTGTGGGGAGTCCTTGTAAAATCCCTTGAGCGCCGGGGCGGGAACATTATCCGAACCGACGGGAAAGACACTATATTTTTAAAAGAGAAAATAAATGTTTCCTCCGCCGAAGTTCCTGAGTTTGCGGGGTATAAGGTTATTAATTCGGGCGCCGGGCTCAGGGATGAGCACGCCGGAATAAAAGGGGCTGTTGTCTATAAAACCGAGATAAGCGCCGGCGGCGAAAAATCGTATTATGTTATGGTCCCGTCCGAAAACGGGTCGGGGTTGACAGCCGACGAGATTTTAAACCTGGATTTTGAAAAGAACCTTGAGCTCGCAAAAGCGTTCTGGAAAGGGATTGTGCCGCTTAAACTCAGCGTTCCCGACGCGCGGTATGAAGACTGTTTCTACGCTTCTATTTATTATATGCTGATTATGATGAACGGCGATGAGATTTATCCTGGGCCGTTTGCCTATAAAACGTTTTTCCTTCATGACGCTGTCGAGATGGCGGGTGCGTTCGATAAAGTCGGTTTGACCGATCTTGCGCGGAGAGCGCTAAAATATTTCACTTATAATGAAGGCGACGGTTATCTTGACGGTCTTGGCGGAAGTGTTTTCGCTCTTTTCGAGCATTACAGGATGACAAAAGATAAAGAATACCTGAAAAGCGTATATCCGAGGATACTGAAAGCCTGCGAAATCATAAGAGATAAAAGAAAACCGAATCTCGGTCCCGGACTTAAAGACAGTGTGCTTTACGGGCTTATGCCGCCATCCGTGAGCCAGGATAATTTCAGCCTGCCGGCGCATCTCTATCAGGATAACTGGTGGAGCCTGATAGGGCTTAAGGCCGGAGAAGAAGCGGCAAATGTCCTCGGGAAAAAAGAAGATGCCGGGTGGATGGGAAAGGAATATAACAGCCTCACAGAATGCACACTTTCCAGTATCAGAAAAGTTATGAAGAGAGAAAATATATCTTATATGCCGGCTTTTGCCGATTATTGGCCTCCGGAAGAAAGGAAAGTCGACCCCGACCACCGGATACTGGGCGAAGCGCAAATGTGCAGTTCCCACCGGACACCGCTTTTCCCCGGACGAAGCCTGGGGATAACTGTTCCTGAGGATTTATTTTCCCGCTCTTATAAACATTACTGGGATGTAACAGGGAAATTTTCCGGTTATGACGGCGGATGGTATGTCGAATACGAGCAGGTTTTCTGGGGATACAATATAATGATTGTCCATCCCCTGATGTATATCGGGATGGAGGATGTAGCGCTGAAAAGCCTCGAGTGGAGCGTTAGCAACCTGTCCTGTCCCGGGGGATGGATGGAAGCTATGCCGAGCGTTGAAGACGAGCAGGGTTTCCGGAGAATCGGAGAGGGGATAATCGGGGATGTCCCGCACGGCTGGGTGGCGGGTTATTATGTATTGCTTTTGAGGAATATGCTTTTGCGCGAAGAGAACGGCTCTCTTTTGCTCTTATCCTGCGTTCCCGAAAATTGGTTTGATGACGGTAAAATCATAGAACTTAAGAATGCGCCGACGTATTTCGGCAATGTAAGCCTTAAAGTTGAAAGTTTTATAAAAGACGGTTTTATAAAACTTTCCTTTGATAACAGCGCTCCGCCCGAAACAGGGTATGTAATATATTCTCCTTTGAAGAAAAAAATATCGGGTGTTACAATTGACGGTGTTCCGTTGAAAACAATGTTTGCGGATAAAATAAATGTTCCACGCGATGTAAAAGAAGTGAAAATCTATTACCGGTGAAGGAGATATAAATGTCTGTAAAAAATATCGGTATCCTGGCATTAACGGCGGTTATTTTCTCGCTGTTCGGCTATGTTTTTGCCGGAGATGAAATCGGGGAAGAAGAGTTAATCAGGGAAGTCGCCCGAAAGACGTTTCTGTATTTCTGGGAGGAAGCCAACCCCGAAAACGGGCTTATTCCCGACGCGACAGGCAACCGCAACTGCAGCAACTCAGTCGTCGGTTTCGGGCTTGCCGCTATCTGTATTGCCCATGAACAGGGATGGATAACTTACGAGGAAGCTTACGACAGGGTTTTGAAGACACTGCAGAGTTTTATCGCTTACCCGGGAAACCCGAGCAAAATAACCGTTGAAGACGAACACGGGCACCATTACCACTGGGTGGATATCCATACGGGCAAATGGATACGCTCCGAGGGAATATATGCATCCGACACATCCCCTTTCATCGCGGGCGTGATTACCGCGGGGGAATATTTTAAGGGCACCGAGATAGAAAAACTGGCGGACGACATATACAAAAATGTCGACTGGATGTGGTTTGTTAATAAAGAGAACAATATGTTTTATATCGGGTGGGAACCAGCGGCGGGATTCGGCGGCTGGTATACGGCTTCGGAAATGGGCCTTCTCCCGATTATACTCGGTATATCTTCTCCCACTCATCCGATTCCGGTTGAGACTTGGTTTAACCTGGGTAATACATTTTTTTACGCCGATTACGGCGGGTATCATTATGTGGGCGACGGGGCCGCTTATACCCACCAGTGGCCGTTCTGTTTTATGGACCCCTGGCTTAAAAAAGATTATTTTTTGGATTATTTTCAGAATTTGAGGGAATTTTCCCTGGCAGGCAGGCAATGGTGTATTGATAACAGCGAGATGGGGTTCGGCCCGGATATGTGGGGGCTTAATGTGTGCGCGGGACCCGGCAAATACGGGGATTACGCGGCGCCGGTGATACCCGGGGCGCCGTTGGCGTATAACGGCAGGGATAATGACGGGACGATAGCGCCCACAGCGGCGCTCAGCTTTATGCCTTTTACGCCGGAAGAATCTTATTCCAATATGAAATATATCTATGAGAATTTCGGGGATAAAATATTCAAGAAATACGGGTTTGCCGACAGTTATAACATAAAGAAAGATTTCTGGAGCAGGGAATATCTCGGAATCGACCAGGGGCCTATTGTGATTATGCTCGGGAATTACCTTTCGGGGACTGTCTGGAAACATTTTATGAATAACAAATATATAAAGGAGGGTATGGAGAAAGTAGGGTTTGTCGGGATAATAGATAATTTTGACGAAAGCAAACATTCTCCCTCTTACGCCGAATGGATTTCGAAAAGCGGCGATTATGTATTTCTCAAACAGTCGGAGAATGTCAAGGAAGGGGAAAATGCCCTTCAGATAAACTTCAACAAGATAGGGAGAAAAGATTTTTTTGATGTCAAACCTATGCTTAAGGATTTTTCGGCTTATAAGTATTTCGCTTTCTGGAAGGCGGGGACAATCGATCCCAAAATAATATTGCGCGATAAAAATGGCAAAGCGGAGAGATTACATTTAAAAACGAAAGTCCGGGACGGTTTATGGGAACTCTGCTATTACGATTTGTCGAAACTCAGATTAGACCTTGAATCGGCGGAGAAAATCTCTTTTTATTTCAATACCGGCCGGAGAAACATCACGGGCGATGCGGTTATCGATTTTGCGCATCTTACCAACACGCTCTGCGATAAACTTCCGCCGCGGCCCGCTGTTCTGGAAGCTGTAACGGGGCAGAACAGGGGTGATGTGGAACTGAAATTAAAACTTGCCCGGCCGTTGTCCGACAGGGAAGGCAATATAGCCGCCTATAAAATAAAAATGTCGGGACATCCCATAAGAGATAAAAAAGATTTTAATAACGCGGATGATGTTTTACATATGGGGTATATGAATATAGGGTATGACTATAAAAAACTGTTTCTGAGAAAACTCGAACCCGGCAAAAAATACTTTTTCGCCGCCGTCGCGGAAAATAATGTCTACGCGCTTTCGGATATCCTGACGGCTGAGGCCGAAGCGAATTCGAAAGAGGAAAAAGCGTTTGCGCTAGGTGAAAAAGAACTGGTTGATTTTAATGTCAACGACTACAGCAAAGCGAGCTCAAAAGACGATATCCTTATGCTTAACAAGGAAAAAGGGCAGGAAGGCAGCGCTCTGGGTATCGTATATGTTATGAAAGGCCCTGAGGGCTGGCATTGGGTTGATATCACAAAAAAAATCAGCGGTGTTCTTCCCGAAAAATATGAATTTACTTTTTATTTCAAAGGCGAAGGGCTGAATACCTCGCTTGAGTTTAAAATCAGGGATTCCTACGGGTGTGTTTTCGGCAAAAAAATCGACAGCCTCAAATTTGACGGTGCATGGGAGAAAGTTGTAATCGCTTCCGATGAGATTACATATTGGTGGGGAGGTCAGAAATCTGATTTTATAGGGCCTGTCGAGTCTTTGAGTATAGCTCTCAGCACATCCGCGAGAGGCGAAGGGAAAGTTTTCCTTAATAAAATGCGATTTGAGAAAAAGTAGGCGTTTTGTTTATTTTTGTTTCAGGGCGTTTTCCACGGCTTTTTTCAGGTTTTTACTGCTGACGGTTGCCCCGGTTATGGAATCTACTTCCGTGGATTGAGTTCTGATAATATCGGATTTTAGCGGTTCTATCATATTTTCGTATTTTTTGCCTCCTCCGCCGTGACTGAGGATTTCAATGTCAGATATTTCCCCGCCTTTGACTCTGACGCGGACTTTCACGAAGGAGTATTCGCCTTCGTAAACTCCGTCCGCGTAACTATTCTTTTCCGCCTGCGCGCAATATGTAAGTGTTATAAGCGCCGCTGAAAGCAGGATTACAAATAGAAATAACTTTTTCATAATCAACCTTTGTTTTTGTTATTTTTATTATATCAGCTTGGGCAGAAAATCATATGTATAAATGTTCAAAATATGGGCTCTATTGGTTCTAATTTCACATTTCAAGGTCTGACCCCATTGGTTATGACCCCATTGGTTACTAATTTTTTTAATCTCAATTGTTTTTTCAGAAGCTGTATTTTATGGTAACCGAACCTGAATGACCGGTAAAATCTTCTTTTACCTCGAAATCATAAGAAAGAAGCAGGCTTAACTTATTTGTCATAATCAGCATTAAGCTTCCTCCGATATCAAAACTGTTCTGGGCCGGATCCGCTCCGTCTGTCTTGAAAGAAGCCCCGCCTCCGGTAAATGTTGATGTTGCCTGCTGGGAGTCGCCGATAAAATCATACAGCCACATCCCGTGTATTTCAGGTATAAAAGTCATATCGGCGTTCCTTATCGGATAGGCGAACCTGGCTCCTATCCCTGACTGGAGCATATCGTAATCCTGACTGTCCACTTTCAGGTTAAGAGCGTCAGCTCCTGACTCTGTGTAATCATCCAGATACAGATAAATGTATCTTAAAGAAGCCATTGGAGTTATTTCAAGGCCGTTTGTCTCAAACGTGTATCCTCCTCCGATATACGCCGAATACTGCTGGCCGTCATAATCCGAATCGGCTGTCCTGGTAATTCCGCCGAAATTTATATTGCGGGAACCTTCATATTTGTTATACGCGAATGAACCGGCTACATCTATATAGAACGGGCCGCCGTCGTAACCGCCGTATAATGTGCCCTGATAAGAATCAATATCGGTATCCCCGATATTTAATTGTTTGGAGTCAATTTTGCTGTAGGCATACCCTCCGCACACACCGGTTCTTATCTGGTCAGTTACAAGAAAATCCGCGCCGATAGTCGTTCCCAGCGTGTGGGCTTTATACCCGTCTATATGGTCACGCTTATCCTGGTCTAAATAGTTGCCGAACCCTTTTACCCAGATATCAACATCCCGGAACGGGTCTCCTGCGGCAACTCCGCTTCTTGCATCGGCAAGATGGTCCGTGACATTTTCCTGGAACAGGCTTAATGTTGTATAGTTTGCATCCATCACACCGGCATCTACTGACGGTGTTACCTGAGAAAGAGCATCCTGGACAGCTGTTTGAGAAGTTAACTGGTCTAACTGCCCGAGGACAGTCATCATATC
>JAQUNG010000039.1 GCA_028717725.1 bacterium
ACCACGAAAGGAGAATCAAGAGATAGACTAAAACGGCGCTGAACAGTTGTTTCGCGCTTAAAAATTCAAAAAGAAGAAGGGATATTATTATAGTCATGGCGATGTTAAATTCGAGCATAAAATTAGTATTGCATCCCTCGCGCGCCATAAAGAAAGTTTCTGCCAGGGAAAAAACAAAAAAGAAAGTTACCGGAAGGTATTTTTTATAGAAGAGGGCTCTGTCTGTAAACCATATTGCGATAAAAGGCAGCGCCATGAGAATATTTACCGTGAAAAATTTTCTTGTGATGAGTTTTATATTCCATAGGCTGCGCGAAAAAATAAATATATGGTTGAAAAACCTTCCTCCGGAATAGATGTTGATTGTTAAAAATATTATAAGTGTTATTATAAAGCCGAAAAGAATTGTCCTTATGTTTTCTTCATCCTTGGATAGAAGGCACAGGAGTATGACGGAAAAAGGAACCGCGATAAGTGTGTGTTTGATAAGGATGCCGCATATTAAGGGGATCATATAGAATTTTGCGACAGTGTTTTTATTTCGGGTATTTTTTATATACATAAACAGGGACAGCATCATCATGAGTATTCCCGGGAAATCAATTCTTGCGAGAGAACTCCATTGAATGACGTTTAATGATGACGCATATACTCCGAAACCTATAATGCTTATAACGTAACTTTTTGTGTAATGTTTCAGTATAAGGGATATAAGCAAAGCGACCCCTAAAGAACTTACAAGAGTTATGCTTCTCCCGATTGCGTAATAGATTGATGTGTTATCTGGCAGAAGGTTTGATAAAAACCATAGATACAGAGGCGGGTAACAGACCTGGATATAGGGATAGCTGTCTACGTCTTTATAGATCGGCATATGCTTTTTTATCATAAAAGCTTCGTTAATCGTCACTCCCTCTCCCGAATCTATTTCCATAGGATAGGATATCGAATCGAAAGAATAAGAAAGGAACCTGTAAAAAGGGACGGCTATTATTATTATCACGAGCAGTATAGCCATGACAGTCTGTTCGGAAGAGAGATTCAGTTCTTTCATAGATTTTTATTTCCGTTTCTGGATAGTTTTGGCTTCAACTTTCGGCTTATAGATGAAAGCGTCATATATGACGCTTTCCAGTCCGTAATTTTCTTTTATGCCGAAGACCGCTTCGTCCGTAAAATCGAATTTGCAATCGACATCAGGCCAGTCGGACACATCAAACCTCAAGACGATTAAGGAAAACTTTTTGTTTTTTATGTCCGCCAGGAATTTGTTTTGGTCCCACAAGCCTTTCTTTGACAGCAGGCTCATTGCCATAGGGTCGAACAGGAATTCTTTGCCGCTTAGCAACGACCAACTTGCTTTCTGGGTCAATACGTTTTCGGGTTCTCTTTTTATTATGGAGATTATTTTGGGAGTTTCATAGCGGTTATATTCGTGCCTGTATAAATGATGGCTGTACATCGGGTTTATCGAATAATAAGATTTTCTTATCACGAAAGAGCTTATAATGATGAGCAGTACGTATGCCAAAGCTATAAAATTCTTATAGTGTTTTTCCAGTTCAAAAACGGAGACAGCTATGATTATGGACAGGATGCAGAACAGTTCCAGGCTGAAATTCGATGTGCACCATACCCTCCCCATGGCGAATAAAGAAATGAAGGAAAACACCAGCATAATAGAAAGAAGCATATATTTTTTGCGCAGGCGCAATTTGCCGCCGAACCAGAACAAGAGAATCGGAATATACAATATAAAATCCATTATGACGGGTGGGAACTGCAGAATCAATAATTCTATGCTCCATAGAGGAGAAGTATAAAGGAATATATGGCGGAAAAATTCCCCCTGTGTCGAGAAATTTATTATCAGGAAAATAACACCGGCCGACAGACATCCGGCTACAAGCGCCGCCAGCCTTTTAATATCCTTTTGAACCAGGCAAAACACGAAAATCCCCGCCGGGACTGTGACAAGAGAGTGTTTTGCAAGTATTCCCAATATTATGGGGATGGCAAAGATATATCTTGAAAAACCGTTTTTGTTTTTTGTTGCGACAAACAGATACAGCGAAAGCATCATGAAAAAAATTCCCGGAAAATCCACGCGCAGCAGCGACCCCCACATCAATATATGCGTGAATGAAAAATAAATTCCCAGCCCTATCAAAGCCGCGAACCTGCTCGCGGTCAGGGTTTTGATGATGAGGAAAATAATCAACGATACCAGAAGCGATGAAATAAAAACAATTATCCTGCAGGCTCCGAACATAAACTGAGGGTCATCCGGAACGAAACGAGACATCAACCATAAGGAAAAAGGAGGGTAGCAAACCTGGATAAGTGGATATGTGGCCAGATTCTTATAAATCGGGAGCCCGGCTCTTAATCTGCAAATTTCATTTAAGGTTATTCCCTCCCCGAGTTCTATTTCCCAGGAGGAATTAATGTTTTCCAGAGAGTGCTGGATGAACACAAGAAAATTTATCAATATGGATATAATAAGAATCGAAAGGACAAAGAACTTTTTCGGATCATGGAAAAAGTCTCTCATTCAGCATTCTTCCACAGTTTGTTGAAGTAATCGACATAATCCGACGCCAAATCGGGGTTTTTAATAAGAATCCCCGTTTCATGGTAGAGATTGAGCCCCCCATACCCCCAGTTAGCGGAACCTATCATCACGCTGTCATCGGATATCACGAGTTTTGCGTGGGTAATGGTTTGGGGGTTGTCGAATCTGATATCAATGCCGTTGCCGCTCAGATACGCGAACGCGTTTTTGTTGATATCGTTGACATAGTTATCCATATCGTTTTTTTCGAGGATAAACTTGATTTCGGCGCCGCGGCTCCTGGCCCGTATGATTTCATCAAGAATAGACTTTGTCTTATCATCGGGTTTTTCAGTATCCGGATTGACAATATAGGAGCATATATACAGTCTGTTTTTTGTTTCCGAGATGAGCTTTATTAACGCCGGATATATTTCTCTGTCTATGAGAGGTTCTAATGATTCGGAAGCCTGTTTGTTGATACTGATATCTTCATCCGACTTTCGCCACATTTCCTTGAAATAAGCCGTAAAGTAATCAGCGATATTTTTTGAATAGACCAGAACATTTGTCTCGTTATTGTTTCTTATTGAATTATCGCTGAGATTTGTCGATCCTATCAGCACTTTAACAGAATCGAATATTATTAATTTGCAATGAGTTGTTTTTTCGGGCGAGTCAAGTTTGATCTTAAAGTACGAGGAATATTTTTTTTCAAATGATTTACTGTATTTGGAGTTGTCGTCAAGGAGTATTCGGACATCAACGCCTTTTCTTGAAGCGTCTTTAAGCAGCTTTATCAGTTTGCCAGGGATTCCTTTGTCGTAAAAAGAATAATGGATTATATAAATGTTTTTTCTCGCAAGCGCGATTTCCCTTTCGAATACGGAATCATAACCGGAATCGTTGACTGCCGTGACATCTTCTGCCGTGCAGAATGTCATTCCCCGGAACAACAGCGCGGATAAGAAGATACAGATAAATATCTTTTTCATAATAATAAGGATAGTATCTAACAGAAAAAAAATCCATTATTTTTTAATTTAAATTTTTATTTCACGGTAAAATTTGGTATATTTATTCAAACAGCCGGAGATTCAGATGAAGCAGGAAAAAATTGCGGTAAAACTCGGCAAAAACAGTTATCTTGTAACCGTTGGCAGAAAGTTGACGGATAATATCGGAGCGCATGTTAAAAAAATTTGCTCAGGAAGCGCTGTTGCCGTACTGACGAATGACGTCGTAGCCCCGCTTTATCTTGAAAGAGTCAGGGCTTCGCTGAAACAGTCGGGGTTCAGGGTTATAACCATTGTTCTTCCGGACGGAGAAGAGCAGAAATCGATGGAGACCGCAAAACACATATGCGAAAAACTTATAAAAAACAATGTAGACAGAACACATTTTTTACTTGCTTTGGGCGGAGGAGTAATAGGGGATCTGACAGGATTCGCCGCGTCCATATATATGAGAGGCATACCTTTCATCCAGGTTCCGACAACGTTGCTTGCCCAGGTTGACGCCGGTATCGGAGGTAAAACAGCGGTCAATCTTTCTTCAGGCAAAAATCTCATAGGGACTTTTTATCAGCCCAAAGCTGTTTTTATAGATGTTGACGTACTCGATTCCCTTGAGAAAGAGGTGTTTGCGGAAGGCATGGCGGAAATTATTAAACACGGTGTTATAAAAGATAGGAATTATTTTGAATTCCTCGAAAAAAATTTGACAGACATTTTTTCCCGCGATAAAGATCTGCTCGTCAGGATGGTCGCCGCTTCATGTAGAATCAAGGCTGAAGTAGTTTCCAAAGATGAGAAAGAGGCGGGATTAAGAGCGATTCTTAACTACGGGCATACGATAGCCCATGCTATTGAATCTCTGTCGTCGTATAAGTCTATTCTGCACGGTCAGGCTGTTTCCATAGGCATGTCTGTTGCGGGACGCATAGCGGTATACAAGGGGCTCTTCCCGGAAAAAGAACTTAACAGGCAGAATAAATTGCTTGAAGCTTCCGGCCTTCCTGTTTCACAGTCGCGATTCAGCGCGACCGAGATTGTCAAAGCCCTTAAAAACGACAAAAAAATAAAAGACGGAAAAATCAGATTTGTGCTTCCGGTAAAAATCGGCGAAGCCATAATATCAGATAATGTAGATGACGCACTGATATCAAAAGCTGTCAATGCGGTTTTTCCCTGATTCCCGGCCATTGTTTTAAATTTTCCTTGAAGATTTTATCGGCAAAGGGTATTTTAGCGTCACTGAACCGCGTCGTTCTGAATTTAACCGGAGTATAATGCAATGACAAATCGCGATGCCATTATTATCTTAAACGCGCTTCCGGGCTTCGGGCCTGTTAAAATCAAGAAAATATTGGATGAATTTAACGAACCCGCGGATTTATTCAGGGGCGGCATTCCGCAAGGGCTGAAAACGCTGTCTCTGTCTTGCGATGAAATCGGCATTATAAAAAGATATGGCGAATATTTTGATCTGCAGGCTGAAAAAGAATTATGCGCAACAAACGCTATAGCAACGATTACCGTTATTGATGAGGAATATCCCGATTTGCTGGCGAATCTTCGCCAGCCGCCGCCGGTTATATATGCAAAGGGGAATCTTTCATGTCTTTTAAAACCGGCTGTTGCCGTTGTGGGTTCGAGGAGAGCGAGTGAATACGGGAAAAAAACAGCTTATAAAATAAGCTATGAAACGGCCGCGAGAGGGATAAATGTGGTTAGCGGATTAGCAAGAGGAATCGATATAAATGCCCATAAGGGAGCTTTAGACGCGGATGGGTCGACCGTTGCCGTTCTCGGCAGCGGCATACTCAATATTTATCCGAAGGAGAATGCCGGATTTGCTGAAAAGATTTCCGAAAAAGGGTTGCTTATCAGTGAATTTACATTAAAAAGCAATCCGACCCCGGGTAATTTCCCGAGAAGAAACAGGATAATAAGCGCTTTATGCTCGCGGGTCTTGATTATCGAGGCTTCTCTGAAATCAGGATCTCTGATAACCGCGAATTTTGCCCTGGAAGAAGGAAAAGATGTCTATGCTGTGCCCGGGAGAATAGATTCGAAGCTTTCCGAAGGATCAAATCAGCTTATAAGAGACGGAGCTCATTGTGTCGCGCGGTACGACGATTTTATTTTTGGCATGACTGATATCCCCATGCACCGCGATAAAATTTTACCCGATACGGAAGGACTTTCTCCGGAAGAAAAAAATGTTATGACACTGCTTGAATCGGATGAATTGAGCATAGAGGATATTACCGTATTGAGCGGAATTAATGCCGCTGATTTATCAGCGGTTATTTTCGGGCTTCAGATGAAAAAACTTGTTAAAAAACATCCGGGAAACATTTTCGGAAAGTGTTAGGAATATTTTATAGGGTTTACAAAGTAGTTTTTATCTGTTAGTATTTTGCGCTTTTAAAAAACAAAAATAAAAACGGGAGAGTAAATGAAGTCACTTGTCATAGTGGAATCGCCGGCCAAAGCGAAAACAATCAATAAAATATTGGGCGGGGAGTTTGAAGTAATGGCGTGTGAGGGCCATGTAAGGGATCTGCCTGAGAAAGAAATCGGCGTGGACATAGAAAAGGATTTTAAACCGAAATACGTTACCATACAGCGCAAAAAAAACGTGGTCTCCAGGCTCCGGAAGGCCGCGGAAAAATCCGGTAAAATTTTTCTCGCGCCCGATCCGGACAGGGAAGGGGAAGCAATCGCATGGCATCTTTCCGAAATCATAAAGGCTTCGCCGGACAAGATAAAAAGAGTGACTTTTAATGAAATAACGAATAGCGCAGTCAATAAAGCTTTTAGTTTGGCCCATGAAATCGATATGAAAAAAGTTAATTCCCAGCAGGCGCGGAGGATATTGGACAGGATAGTAGGTTATAAGATCAGCCCTATACTGTGGAAAAAAATAAGGGGTTCCCAGAGCGCCGGACGTGTTCAATCCGTTGCTTTAAGGTTAATATGCGAAAGAGAAGCCGAGATTAATGGTTTCTCGCCCGTGAAATACTGGGATTTTTTCGCTGAACTGGAAAAGTTAGAAGAAAAAGCAAAATCTTTCAGGGCTAAACTTATAAGCATAGATTCGCGTAAGGTCGTTCAGGATAAAAAGAGCGACAACGAGATTTCTATTGAATCCGAGAAACAAGCTGAAACGATAAAAGATGAACTTGGTAGGGAAAATTTCGCAATCGCCAAAATATCCAAAAAAAATATTTCGAAATCCCCGCCGCCGCCCTTTACCACAAGCGTACTCCAGCAGGTCGGAGTAAATTATCTCGGTTGGAGTATAAAAAAGGTTATGGATGTCGCTCAAAGTCTTTACGAAGGATTGGATATTCCCGGAGAGGGTCAGATAGGTCTGATAACTTATATGAGAACTGATTCCGTGAGGATATCAGAAGATGCGGTTCGGGAGGCAAGAAGATATATCACCGAAAATTTTAAAGAATCTTATTTGCCCGAACGGCCCAAATATTATAAAACGAAAAAGACAAGCCAGGATGCGCATGAGGCGATAAGACCGACTTCGGTTTTCCGGACTCCCGAAAGTCTTCAGGATGCTCTTGCGGCAGATCAAAACAAACTTTACAGGCTTATCTGGCAAAGATTTGTCGCGTGCCAGATGTCACAGAGCGAAATTGCGACAACATCGGTTGATATCAGCGCCGGCAAATATCTTTTCCGCGCCAGCGGGAGCATTATTGTGTTTGACGGATTCAGGAAAATATATTCGTTGTCGGCAAAAAAGAAGACGGGGAATAACGAGGAATCAGATCTGCCAGATGAAAGTAACGGCGAAGACGATGTAATATTGCCTGATTTGAAAGAAGGGGAACGATTGAAACTGTTGAGTATCGACAGCAAAGAAATGGCCACAAAACCTCCCGCGAGGTATTCGGAAGCCACTCTCGTAAAAACATTGGAGGAAAAGGGAATCGGAAGACCCAGCACATATGTCCCGATAATACAGACTGTCATGCGCAGACAATATGTTTTGAAAGAAAAATCCAGGCTATTGCCGACCGAGCTCGGTAAAGTTGTAAATGACATGCTGATAAGCGCCTTCCCGGAAATAATCAATTATGATTTTACTGCGCGAATGGAAAATGAACTTGATGATGTAGAAGAGGGCAAGGAAGACTGGCTGAAAGTGCTTAACGATTTTTATAAACCGTTTAAAAAAGCTCTGTCTCTGGCGTCCGAAAAAATGGCCGAAGTTAAAAAAGAAGCTACGAAGACAGACAAAATCTGTCCCGAATGCGAAAAAAAAGGTGTAAAAGCATATCTTGTAAAGAGATTCGGCAAGAGCGGCGAATTTCTTGGCTGCGAGAATTTTTCTTCCGAAGACCCTTCAAAACGATGCACTTATACAGAGCCTATCGGAAATGGGTCCAAAGAGTCAAAAATACCGGAATTAAAAGAAGAAATCAAGTGTGACAAATGCGGAAAACAGATGGTGGTCAAAGTTGGAAGATACGGCCCTTTTGTCGCCTGTTCAGATTTTCCTAATTGTAAAAATACCAAACCTCTTCCTGTCGGTAAAAAATGCCCTAAATGCGGCGGAGAAATTATACAAAAAAGGTTTAAAGGAAGATTTTTCTACGGTTGCGGCAATTATCCGGATTGTAATTTCTCGGCGAAAAAACTTGAAGATATAAAATAAGCGTGTTTTGTCTTACAAAATCATTCCGTTTGGTATAAAATACTAGAAAATTGCTCCGCAAAAAAGGCCTTTTATGAAAAAGTTTTTTTGTTTTTTTGTTTTTTTTGTTTTTATCTCATTTCCGGAGACCGTTTTTGCCGAGGATGCTACCGGAAAGTTTTCCTCGACTGGTAAACTGTCTCTGCTAAATATCGTAAAATCCGCGGAAACTGTGGGCTTGCACGAAACACTCGAAATAACGGTGGCTTTGTCCGCTTCATATAAAAACCCCTTTGATGCCGATGAAATCGAATTATGGGGTGTGTTTGTTGCTCCTTCCGGAGATGAAAAGAGGATAAGGGGTTTTTTCTTCCAGCCGTTTGAGCGCGGCGGTTCTCTTCTCAAAGAGGAATTGTTGAAAAAGGAACCGCCTGAGTGGAAAATACGTTTTTCTCCGGAAGAAACAGGAGTTTATTGTTTTCGTGTTCATTTAAAGGATAGGCGGGGAGAAGAAGAATCGGAGCAATATTCGTTTAATGTTAAACCTTCGGGCAAAGACGGTTTTATCCGCGTCGATTTGAAAAAAAGCGGAAGGTATCCTTTTTTTGACAGCGGGAAAGCGTTTTTTGCGGTAGGTATGAATGTGGCATGGGTCAATGAGGCGAAACAAACATTTGATTACGACAGGTATTTCAATAGGTTGTCGGAAAACGGCTGTAATTTCGCAAGAATATGGTCTGTCAGATGGAATCTGGATCTTGAATGGACAGAAAAGAGAAAAGCTCCCGGAGACCTGTACGGTATAGGTTTTTATTCTTTGGAAAATTCCTGGCGGCTCGACCATATCTTTGAAGAAGCCGGGAAAAAAGGTATTTACATAATGCTGACACTGGGAACATACGGCGAATTTATGGAGGAAAAAGGGCACTGGGGCGAGGAAGACTGGGAGAATAACCCTTATAACAAAGTAAACGGCGGTCCGTGCGATAAACCGGAAGATTTCTGGACTAACCCCGAAGCCCGGGAATTTTATAAGAAACAGCTCTCTTATGTGATTTCAAGATGGGGGCATTCAACCAATCTTATGTGTATAGAGTTTTGGAATGAAGTTAACGCGCGCCACGACTGGCTTGCGGAAATGTCGGATTATGTTAAAAAAACGGATCCTTACGGTCATTGTCTGTCGCTGAGCCTGGGATATCCCTGGGGTGAAAATTACGATAAAGACAGGACATGGTCTGTAGGTGATATAGATTTTACCCAGATACATATTTACGGAGAAACTGTAATAGAGGATCATGCGGGAAATGTCGCCAAAAATGTCGGGGAGATGATAGAAAAATACGGAAAACCGTGTCTTGTCGCCGAATATGGGATAGATGTCCGCAAAGATGATATATATTATGATAAAAGAGGAGAAGGAATAAATTTGCATAACGGATTATGGTCCGCTGCGATGTCCGGATCGTTTGGGGGAACCATAAACTGGTGGTGGGATGAGTATATAGACAAAAAGTATCTTTATTCTCATTACTCTGCGTTCAGCGGTTTTGTCGGCGAAATAGACTGGCTGAAAGAGGACTTTATAAAAGCCGAAACGACGGTTCCCATAACAGTAGCGGATAGCGGAGAAACGGAATATGCTGATATGGTATTATACCCTTCCAATATCTGGGGAGATATGACGGCGCGCGAGTTTTGGATAAGCAACGATGGCCGGGTGGATGGCGGACAACTGAATATGTATCTCCATGGAATAGACAAAGAAAATATCAGGATAAAACCGGTATTTCATGTTAACTATCGGGTTCCCGGACGTTTTGTGGTGAATATCGGGAAAGTTTCCCAGAGCGGAGACCTCGGGATTTACGTCGACGGACAGGATGTTTATAGAAGGTTTTTCCCGACCGCTCCGGAAACAAAAAATGATGCCGGCTGGGAGAGAACCGATTTTCAGGAACAATGGAATATCTACCAGGCGGTATATAATGCCGAGTGCGCTGTAGATATTCCAGAGGGATCTCATATTGTAATGATTGAAAACAACGGGAAAGACTGGATGCAGATAGTGAATGTGAAGTTAACCAATTATAAAGACAGTTCTTTCCCCGATATCAGAGTTCTGGGATTAAAAAGAGATTTTGAATCTGTCCTCTGGATCCAGAACAGGGCAAACAATGCTTTTTCATCATACAGTTCACAAAAACCCGAGGAGATCAAAAGTGCCGTATTCGGGTTAAAAGGTATGAAAGATGGTTTTTACCATATAAAGTGGTGGGATACTTACAATGGGGGATGGTTTAAAAGAAACAGGGTTAAATCGTATAACGGTTTGATGCAGATAGAAGTGCCTGGTTTCAGCGCTGATTTAGCTTGCCATATATTTAAGGGGAAATGGACCGGTACCAGAAGAAAAAGCGACAAAGGGTGGATCCTGAAAACAGATGATTAATGAAATAGCCCAGTTTCTTAATTATTTGAAGGTTGAGAAAGATGCTTCTTCTCATACAATAAGAAATTACAGGAACGATCTTCTCCAGTTTGTGGAATTTATTTCGGATAAAAATTATGCCGTTCTGGACAAGCTCGACGAGATAAACCATATAACAATAAGGAATTTTCTGGCAAGTATCAAAAACAGGCATTATTCCCGCGCTACGGTTGTCAGGAAAATCGCGGCTTTAAGGTCTTTTTTCAGGTATATGCTGAGGGAAGGTTTTATAAAATCTAATCCGGTTGTAGGTATGATTATGCCTAAAAAAGAGAGAAAACTGCCTAATTTCCTTGATATAAAAGAAATCGGAAAGTTGCTTGACGCTCCGGATATTAATACAGTCGATGGTTTAAGAGATAAGTCTATTCTGGAAATATTATATAGTTCTGGGATCAGGGTGAGTGAGATGGTTGGTCTGAATACCGGCGGAGTTGATTTAATCGGGGAAGTATTAAAGGTCAGGGGAAAAGGCAAAAAGGAGAGGTTTGTTCCGATTGGTTCATCCGCGGTAAATGTTCTGAATGAATATATGAACAAGAGGAAGAAATGCGATTATAAAGGACGCCGACCCGATTTCAATGCTGTTTTCCTGAATAAGTACGGGCAGAGAATAACTGATAGAAGCGTGAGGAGAATTATCGATAAATACATACAGAAAGCCGCGCTTGCGCACAAGATATCGCCGCATGTTCTGAGGCATACATTTGCCACTCATATGCTTGATGCCGGAGCCGATTTGCGTTCGGTCCAGGAATTATTGGGACATTCGAGCCTTTCGACGACTCAGATATACACCCACGTTACAACAGAAAAATTGAAAAAAGTCTATGACAAAGCGCATCCCAGAGCATAATTTTATTAATATACATTTAGGAGGATCGAGGATTAATGAAAAATATATTCAAAAAAATTTTTAAAATAACTTTATTCTGTTTGACCGCGATTTTTTCATATGACTGTTTCTCAATGGATCTGGGTTCTTTTAGCGACAGAAGCGGGTGGAAAGCGTTTTCTTCGTCCCATGAAGGTAATTTTGCCGCTTCCTGCGCGATTGACGGAGATTTAAGCACGAGATGGAGCAGTCAGTTTAAAGACGGAGAGTGGATTGCCGTGGATTTTGGCGAGGTGAAAATAATCGGCAAAATCACGATTTACTGGGAAGATGCTTACCCGTTGAGTTACAAAGTTCTTTTTTCCGATGATGGGGAAAACTGGAGAGATATTGTTTTCAAGCATGATTCCGGCGGAGGACGGGAAACCGTTAAAATCAAACCCGAGAGAACAAGATTTGTAAAAATAATGTGTTTAAAAAGAGCCACCAAATGGGGTAATTCATTATTTGAGATGGCTTTTAACGAACCTGATCCGGTGAAGGTAAGAGCTTCCGCTTCTTCGGGTGACGGGGCTTATGACCCTCAAATGGCTGTGGATGGGGATTTTAATACGAGATGGAGCAGTAATTTTACGGATGACGAGTGGTGGATAGGAGAATTTGAAGATGAAATTGTCCTTACGGGTGTAAAAATTGTGTGGGAAACCGCGTTCGGGGAAAAATACGGCTTACTTGTTTCTTTAGACGGAGAAAATTGGAAAAAAGTTTATGAAACCGCGGACGGAGACGGTAAAACGGATATAATCTTTTTTAGCCCGGTAAAAACCAGATTTTTGAAAATGGAAGGCTATCAGAGAGGAACGGGCTGGGGATATTCCATATTTGAAACGGAATTCTTCCGCGAACAGGACGCGCTGGAATTTACTGCCGAATATCCGGACGACAGACACAGGCCTGAATTTGCCGCGGATGGGGATAAGAATACTTATTGGCGGTCCCGGGGCGGAAAAGAAGAATATTTTATTGTAAAATTACCCCGGACATTTAATCTGGGAGGAATGGAAATACTCTGGGGAGATAATTATGCCGTGTCATACGCCGTTGAAATTTCTATGGATGGCGAAAATTGGAAGAGAGTTTTTCTCGAAGAAAAAGGTAACGGATCCAAGGATTGGATCTTTTTCAATTCCCAGAACGCGAATTTTATAAAATTCGCGCTTCTGAAGGCGGGTGAATCCGGTATTTATGAAATCGTGGAATTCGAGCTTAAAAGTGGGGAAGAGCAGGCTACGCCGATTAAAAACTACCAGGCGCTGGCCAAGGATTTGAGAGAAGGTTTTTTCCCTATGTGGCTGAGAAGAAAGCAGGAATTTTGGACCGTATCCGGTGTTGTGGATGATGAAAATGAGGCTATTATCGGGGAAACAGGAACGATTGAACCGAAAATCGGCAGTTTCAGCGTTATGCCTTTTTTATGCGTCAAAGACAAGGTGTATACTTGGCCCGATGTTAAATTAGATCAGCATCTGGAAGATTCTTATCTTCCCATGCCTTCTGTTACATGGGACACGGAAGAGTGGAGCATTAAGATCTCATTACTTTCAACGGGCGGGGTTTCTTCTTCCTGCGCTGTTGCGAGGTACACGGTTACAAATAATTCCGAAGAAAATTTTTGCCCGAAATTAATATTAGGCATCAGACCTGTCCAGTTGAATCCTATTTGGCAGCACGGCGGCTTTTCCCCCGTAAATTCGGCGGATTTTATCGAAAAAGACGGTATTGTTTCTTTGAATATCAATGGGAAAACGGCGGTAGTGCCGCTGATAAAACCGGATAAATTCGGCGCGGCACCTCTTTCAGATGGAGATATATCGGCGTATATCAGCGATTTTGGCGTTCCGCCGGCGAAGAGCGCTTTTGACCCCGAAGGTAAAGTAAGCGCGGGTCTGTCGTTTGATATTAAGCTTGGAGCCGGAGAATCCAAAGATATCATTTTGCTGTTTCCGCTGTACCCGGGTTCCCATTTTCGAAATTGGGTTGAAGCCATCAATAAAGAGGCTTATTTTAACGGCGAATGGCAAGCCCAAAGAAAATATTGGCATGCAATCCTCGATAAATACGATATTGAGATTCCCGAGCGGAGACTTATTGACATAATGAAAACCAATGTTGCCTATATCCTTATAAATAAAGACGGGTCTTTTATAAAACCCGGACCGAGAAACTACGATCATGCATGGGTAAGAGACGGCGCAATGACATGTGTCGCTTTGCTGAGGGTCGGTTTAAGCGAAGAGGTGAAAAAGTATATTGACGCTGTTACCCCCATGGTGTCCGATTCAGGGTGGGTGCCGTGGATTTTCTTTAACGGGAAAAATCCGGTTGGGTTTAATCCCGACAAGACGGGGGAAGGGCACGAATATGACAGTCAGGGGCAATATGTGTTTTTGGCCAGGCAGTATTATGATTACACTAAAGACATGATGTGTCTGAGAAAAATATATCCTGCGGTTGTCGGTTCCATGAGATTTGCCTCTTCATTGAGGTTGGAAAATAAAACAAAATCTTTGGATGGGACTCCTTTCTATGGGATATTGCCGAAATCCAACAGCCATGAAGGATATTTTCCTGCCATGCACAGTTATTGGGACGATTTTTGGTATCTAAAGGGTTTAAAAGATGCCGTTTATCTGGCCAGGATTCTTGATAAAAAATCTGATTTAAAATGGCTGGTTTCCGAAGAACAGGATTTCCGGCGGTGCCTGTATTCATCAATTGAGCAGGTAATGCGACGGGACGGTATTAAGTATATACCCGGTTGCGTTGAAAAAGGAGATTTTGACGCTACTTCAACCGCTATAGCCGTTATGGCATGCGGCGAAGAAGATTTATTGCCGAAAGAACCTTTGCAATACACTTTCGGCAGATATTATGAAGATTTCAGAAAAAGGCTGGTGCCGGGCGGAGAAGCAACTTTTACCCCTTATGAAGTGAGATCTGCAGATGCTTTTATAAGAATGGGCGATAGAGAAAAAGCAATCGATATGTTAAAACATTTTGCTTCCGATTCTGTAAGGCCGTTTGCATGGAACCACTTTGCGGAAGTGGTGCATGCCGATCCGAGAGCTCCTTCATATATCGGAGATATGCCGCATACATGGGTGGGTTCGGGTTATATAAATGCTGTTCGGACAATGATTGTCTATGAAAAAGCTGAAAGCCTTATTATAGGGGCAGGTCTTATGCCGGAATGGTTCGAGCGGGGAATAAAAGCCACAGATATTCCCACGATGTACGGTAAGATAAGTTATTCGGCGGTAAAAAAGAACAATCAAATAACATTTGAATTTAGAGGAGATGCGGTTCCGCCGAAAGGATGCTTTATTTCACTTCCATCCGTATTTAAGGCGGCTAAAGCTGCTGTGAATGGGAAACCGGCTGCGGTAAATAATAACAGAGTACAGTTTGATTCGCTGCCCGCAAAAGTTGAGGTGACGCTGTGAGATCCGACTTGGGAATTTTCGATATCGACGGAGTATTGGTTGATGTGAGGGATTCGTATCGGAAAGCCATTGTTCATACGGCCCTCTGCTATTTAAAAAAATATATTAAACTGGATTTGGGCGGCAAATTTATCATTGACGATGGTGTTGTCAGCGCATTTAAAGATTGCGGAGGTTTTAATAATGACTGGGATCTCACTGCCGCAATTATCGGCTATGCCGTTTCTTCAAACAGAGATGATATCAAATCCGGTTTAGACGACTTTCTTAAATCTGTCGGAAACTACGGCGGAGGAATATCCGCGGTTGAAAAAGTATTGGGTGGATTGCCGAAGGAAGTAAAATATTCCGGCGATGTGCGCAGCGGGAACGTCGTAAAAAGAATCTTTCAGGAATATTATTTCGGAGCGGAGAAATTCAGGCGGCGTTTTGAGATGGAGCCCGAGTTTAACAAAGAGGAGGGTTTTTTCGCGCGGGAGAAATTGCTGCTTACAGCAGCTATGTTGGATCAACTGCAGAAAATCATAACTCTTTCAATTGCGACAGGGAGAGACGGGTATGAATGTAATATGGTGATGGAAAGATTTTCGATAGGCAGATATTTCCCCGTAATTGTCAACGATGACGATATAAAAAAAGACGAAAAACGGCTTGGTAAACGTGAATTGTCTAAGCCGAATCCCTATATCATAGAAAAAAACATAAGCCGAAACAACTGTTTCGGGAAAATTTATTATTTCGGCGACACCGCGGATGATATGGTGGCGGCGGTCGGATGTAAAAAATATGAAATCATACCTGTGGGTTGTGTTTACGCGTTAAATCAGCCAGAGCGGGCGGAGGAAAGGCTTATAGCCGCTGGAGCCAGATATGTTGCGCATTCGCCGGAACAGATATTTGAGCTGCTCGACGCATAAAATTATTTTTTATTGATAATTGCTGTATAATAAAAATATAATATATGCTCTTTTATTTTATGTTTTATAATTAATAAAAACATTATAATCAGGATAAAATCAGCGGAGTAGGAGTATATGTATGGTTCGTTCGGTTGTTACGGGAGGCGCGGGATTTCTTGGTTCCCATCTTTGTGATTATCTCATAAAAGAGTATCATGAAGTGATTTGTATAGATAATTTTATTACGGGTTCGGAGAAGAACATAAAACATCTTGCTTCAGAGAAAAATTTTAAATTGATAGAACAGGATGTAACCAGGGAGATTGAAATAAAAGGGAAAATAGATTTTGTCTTCCATTTTGCTTCACCCGCTTCTCCAATTGATTATGTGGAA
>JAQUNG010000040.1 GCA_028717725.1 bacterium
ATATCATCGCTGTTCCCCTCCGGAACAAACGCGCTCGTAAATCCGAGCCTGACAGATTCATTAATTCTTCTTTTCAGATTTACGACACTTCTTACTTCACCCCCGAGCCCCACTTCGCCGATAAAGATATTATCCTGCTTTACCGGAATATCCTTTAAAGCGGATGTCAACGCGAGACAAACGGCCAGGTCGGCGGCTGTTTCATTAATTTTCACGCCGCCGGCAATATTTATAAAGACATCCTGTGAATTAAACAGCAATCCGCATCTTTTTTCGAGAACCGCTATCAGAAGCATCAGCCTGTTAACATCAAATCCCGTAGCCCTTCTCTTGGGAACACCGTAAGAAGCGGTGACTAAAGCCTGTATTTCTATTAAAATGGGCCTTGAACCTTCCATGCATGACACGACAACAGATCCTGAAATATCCGATTTTCTCTCGGATATAAATAATTCCGACGGATTCTCCACTTCAATCAGGCCTTTTTCGGTCATATTGAAAATTGCGATTTCATCGGTAGAACCAAACCTGTTTTTTACTGCCCTGACAATCCTGTAAGCATGCTGTTTCCCACCTTCAAAATACAATACCGTATCGACCAGATGTTCCACTACTTTCGGTCCGGCTATCATACCGCTCTTTGTTATATGTCCGACAATGAAAAAGACTATGTTGTTTGATTTTGCGAGCCTGACCAACTGACCGGAACAATATCTCACCTGTCCGACGGTTCCGGGCGCGGAACCCAGGACATCGCTGTAGAGAACCTGTATAGAATCCGCAATAACCAGCTGGGGTTTATATTTTGTTATGCATTTGATAATGGGTTCCAGCGCTGTTTCCGAAATAAGCTGGACATGCTCGGATAAAGCATTGATTCTCTCCGCCCTTAAACGGGTCTGTTCGACAGATTCTTCGCCGCAGATATAAAGACATTTCACATCTTCCCGCGCCGCCCCGGCCGCCTGCAAAAGCAATGTGGATTTCCCTATACCCGGATCCCCCCCCAAAAGGATTACGGAACCTTTTACCGCGCCGCCGCCCAATGTTCTGTCGAGCTCGCGAATACCGGTAGCGATACGCTTATAGCGCCCTGTTTCATCCGTTTTCAGACACTGGGGAACAATATCCCTGACTTTCCCCTGTTTTGTCTCCAGAACAGAAATCTCCTCTTCCGCTAGAGTGCCCCATTCCTGGCATTGGGGACATTTCCCGAACCAGTTGAAACTTGAGAAACCGCAGAGCTGGCATATATACCCGGAAGTGTTTTTCATCATTACCTGATAAATCCCCTGTTGAAATTTTCGATTGATTCTTTTTCCTGGGAATCTGTTTTTGCCCGTCTGGCTCTGTCGGTCTTACCGGCTTTATAAAACAATCCGTATTCCCTTAAATTTTTTATCAGAGCCGTAAGTTCATCATACAATTCAGGGTCAACCACAAGTTTGCCGGCGGTTCCGCTCCCTTCTTTTATGGAAACAAGAATATCGTTCAGATGATCAAGGGTTTCTTTCAGTTTTTCGGCATCATTCTTAAAACCGGCTATCATCTTTGATATATTTTCTTCGTTCTTATCCAGAAGCGCGTCCAATTTTCCGACGAACTGCCTCATCTCCGCGGTAAGGTTTTTTGTGTTCGAAAATGTACTCGACAGATTTGCCACATTTTGGTCAGTAAGAAGTTTTTCGATTCCGTTAGCGGCCTTATTAATCGACTTGAATATTTCCTGACCTTCTTTGGCCAAATCATCGAACATAACCGGATTTACGCCGGTTATTTTTTCGTTCGGCTTTAATATCCTTGCCGTCCGGCTTGCCGGGGTGAATTCGATATGCCTCTCCCCCAGTATGCCGTAAGACTGTATCGACACTTTCGCGTCTTCTCTCAATATGACACCCTGGGCAATTTCCATAACCACTTCGACATGGGGAATTTCCCCCTCCTCAAGATTTTCGGTTTTTAAAACCAGGGCCACGACTTTACCCACCTCAACCCCCGCGCATCTTACGGGCGCGCCTTTAATAACGCCGCCGGTAAAATCAAAAACGCCTATAACCCTGTAAGTTTCCTTGAATTCCTTATTGCCCAGCTTAACTATCATAAAAGCCATAACCAACAGACCTATTACAACGAACAATCCCACTTTGAACTCTAATTTGCCGTCTTGCATTATCTCTTCTCCGTTCATTAATACTTATATTGTCAGCACCCTATATTCGATTTACAGATCTTTTTCAGTAATGGGGCCGTGAGAACTTCCGGATATAAACTGCCTGACAACTGTATTGGCTGTATTCTGTATCTCCTGAGGAGTCCCGCTTTCAATAATATGACCCTCATAAAGCATGGCAATCCTGTCTGCTATCTTGTAAGCGCTTTTCATATCATGGGTCACCGCAAAAGATGTAACGCGGAACTCGTGTTTCAGTTTCACTATCAGATCATTAATAACGTCAGAAGTTATGGGGTCTAATCCCGTAGTCGGCTCATCATATAATATAATTTCGGGATCCATCGCGAAAGCTCTGGCAAGACCGACCCTTTTCCTCATACCACCGCTGAGTTCCGCGGGTTTTTTGTCTTCCACACCGTAAAGGCCGACCAAGGACAGTTTCTTCTTCACGATTTCACTTATTTCATTTTCGGAAAGTTCCATATGTTCCCTCAATCCGAAAGCGACGTTCTCCTTGACGGTCATCGAATCAAAAAGAGCGGCCGCCTGAAACAGCATGCCGAACCTTTTTCTGTGTTCAATGAGTTCCGTTTCCCCCAACTGAGATATGTTGACACCGTTAAAGAGCACATCACCTTTATCGGGTTTTAAAATGCCGATAAGATGCTTGAGTAAAACGCTTTTGCCGCATCCGCTGCGCCCGATTATCACAATGGTTTCGCCTTTTTTGACATCAAGATTTATACCTTTCAGGACTTCCTGCCCGGCAAAATTTTTATGGATACCAGCTATTTTTATCATCTCAAATATACCCGCGCTTTCAATTTCAAAACAGAATGATTGACAGGAAAAAATCTGAAATTAATATGGATATACATGCGACAACTACGGCCTGTGTCGTCGCTTTTCCGACACCTTCCGCTCCCTCGTCGGCTGAAAACCCCTTATAACATCCCGTCAAAGCCACTATTATCGCGAAGAAAAAAGATTTTATTATCCCGTTCGCCAAATCAAAATTATTCGTATAGTCAAGCATGTTTTTCATAAAAAACGTGCCGTTTATACCCATCAATTTCACTCCTATCAGATATCCGCCGACTATTCCAACAAAAATCGAGTAGACGGTTAACACGGGAACCAGCAACACACACGCAAGAAAACGCGGAACAACAAGATATTTAATAGGATTGCTTGCAAGGCTTCTTAACGCGTCTATTTGTTCTGTAACCTTCATTGTCCCGAGTTCGGCCGCCATTGACGCGCCCACTCTGCCCGCAACCATAAGCCCCGTCAGGACGGGACCCAGCTCATTCGTCATGGACAAACCCACTAAAATACCTATTGATGTATCCATGGATATTTTATGTAACTGATAATATGATTGGACAGCCAGAACCATACCTGTAAACACACCGGTCAGCAGGACAACGGGCAGGGATTTTATTCCTATCTCCCTCATCTGCGATATAATTATCTCTCTTCTCGGAGGCGTGGTGAACATGCACCATATCGTTTCGACAAACATAAGTACAGCTTCTCCCAGTTGTTTTATAATGCCCAATATTCTACCGCCAAGAGCGCTTATTAATTCAGAAAAGAGTGATTTCATAAAATAGCCCTTTTTAATTTATATGTGTATCCCTGTTATACCAATTCATGATTTTCTCGGGAAGCGCAAAATCGACATTGTTGAAAATATTCTGCTCGTTAAGATCGATAAAACCGACTATTTTTGTGTCTCTTCCGTCTATAACAGCCCTGGAATTCGGCAGATCAATAACGGATCCGGACCCGTCCAGGTTAATATATACATCTTCTATTTTCATATTTCCCGAATAACCCTCCCGGACTTTCAATCTGCCGGTCGTATATATATAAGAAGGATTTCCCTTCATCTGCAGATACCCGCTTATTAATCCCCCGTACTTCGTCCCTGACGGTTCCATTTCCAGTTTCTTCAAATATGAAAGCTGAAAATCTTCGAATTCAAATATAAAATCGATTTTAGAGGGAATGTTAAAATCAAAATATCCTTTCGCTTTTATATATTTATCTACAAGCAGGGAATCAACGCTTATCCTTCTTTCCCTAATTCTACCCTTTCCGACAATATCGTCAAATATTAAAGTTCCCAAACTCAGGAAGGCTGATTTAAACTCCATCCTGTCTATATAAAAATCGCCCGTATCATCGTCAAAATCCCAAATCCCCGTCAATCCGATTTGCGTTTTTACCGGCAGAGAATGGAATTTGGTTCCCTCAAATCTGACTACGGCATCCAGTTTTTCCCCGTTTATCCCGAGGCTGACTTCGGCAATGCCAAAATCTGAATTTACAATATACTCGCTTGCCAGTGACCACCCGCCGCGGTTCCCTACAATAGTCCCCTTTCCCTCAATCAGGGATTCATCTAACAACATCCTGTTTTTCGAATTAAAAAACATCCGGTATTCGGCATATGCGGAGGAAGCGGATGAAAAATCTATTTTAAAATCATCGGTCGGTTTCAGCCCGAAATAGCCCGAGAGCCGCAGTTTGCCGCCTACCGTCATTTCTTCAATAAAAATGTTCCTGCCGTCACCTCTGAAATCGCCTTTTATTTCGACCTTGCTGAATTTAGATTCCGCGTAAATTTTTGTTTTCAACTTCCAGTTATCGGTTTTCCCCTCCATTGAAAACATTCCGGAGACAGGCATATCGTCTATCCATTTTTTGCCGATATCGGGTCTTATGATTTTTTTTATATCGCGGACTTGCGTATTCTTTACTTCCGCGGTAATTTTAAATTCCGGATTCTCGGAATAATAGATATTTCCCGAAATAAAGACCCTGTCGTTTACCGACAAATTATTAAAGGCCAGATGCCCTATTTCAGCCGTAATATTCCCGCTTATCTTTCCTTTTTCGTTGTCTTGCAGCTTAAATTTCCCGTCGGTCACGGATATCCGCAAGCCATCATCAGACATTTTCGCGTCTGAAACCGCAACGGAAAAAGACATATTCTCGGTAAATGAATCCGCGCGGCGCACACCGTGGAAACCCTCAATGAATAATTCGTTTAAAGCCCCCCTGAAATTTACCAAAGCCGAAGCCCTGCCTTTATCAATCGTCAGAGAACCGTCAACAGATGGAATATCACCCCTGTTCAAAGCCCCCCTGAAAGAAAACTGCCCTCCCCTTACATATCCCTGCGTATCTGTGATTGTCAAATTTTTTCGGTCAACATCGATTTTACCCGACAACCCGTAAAAATCTTCGGTGCCTTTCAAAAATTTGCCCGACACACCGTCAAACAACCATATCCCCTTCATCATTCTGTCGTTCAAAAATTCCATATCGGCGTTTAATGTCCCGTCCGACAATTCAATATATTCAAATACTCTCGGAAACAAAGAAAGCCGGTAACCCTGAATTCCGACATTTGTGGCCATGCTTCTCCTTTTAATGTCTATTATGCTCTTTACCGATACTGTCCCGCCTGAACCGTCAGAACCGAATTCCCCCGACATGCCGAGTTCGGCCGAATCGCGCGGTCCCGAATTAAACTCCCCTTTTATATTCACCGCTCTTATTTTCAGGCTTCCGTCAGTATTGAAAACGGAAACATCCCCGCCGCTTACTTTTAACCGGATATCCGACTTGTGCAAAACACCGGTATTGAAAATTTCGGGGGACACGCCGGATTTTCCTTTTTCTTTTACAGATTCAAAAGGAGCACGCATAATGTGAACGACTGGTTTGAAAATCTCGATTGAACGAGCGGTATCTCCGGGAAAAAGAAGCGAAAACAGGGTTAAATCACTTTTTATGTCTGCGGTTTTTATCAGGATATTGTAATTGCGGTATCTGCCCTCGACCTTCATATTCTCGAAACGGAGGCCCTGCGTCACGCCGCCGCTGATATTGTCTATTTTGATGTCAAGCATGAGGGCCGCAGAAACCCTCCACTCGAAAATCGGCTTTATCAGAAATTTCAAGACGGAACTTCTAAACAGGAAAAAAATTGTTGACGCGGCAAATATAAATAAAGCGGTTCTGCGTGAAAAAATTTTTTTCATTTACGTTTCTTTTTTTTGCTTTTACTTTCAATATCGATGTGGATTTTCGCATTCTTAGCAAAAATATGCAATACCGCTCCGCCTTTTGGTTTTTTCCTTAATATTTCTTCCGCCACAGTATCTTCAACATGTTTCTGTATAGCACGCTTCAACGGCCTTGCGCCCAAGGCAGGATTGTACCCGATTTTCAAAAGGTATTTTTTTGCCGAATCATCGATTTTAATCTCCAGATCTTTCCTCCCGAGATTTTCTTTCAATCTTCTGATCTCAAGCTCGATAATATCGAAAAGATCATCTTTCAGCAAAGGCTGAAATACTATTATTTCATCTATTCTGTTGAGAAATTCGGGTTTGAACGTAAACTTAACTTCGCTCATAATTTTTTCTTTCATTTTTTCATATGAGAAACCTTCATCTCTCGTATGGAAACCGACGGTCGTAGCTTTCTCTATATAGGCGGCTCCCACATTGGAAGTCATTATCACCACGGTATTCCTGAAATCTACCTTTCTTCCGTAACTGTCGGTAAGTTTTCCCTCTTCCAGTATCTGCAGAAGGATATGCATTACATCGGGGTGAGCCTTTTCTATTTCATCGAAAAGAACCACCGAATAGGGCCTTCTTCTGACTTTTTCAGTCAGTTGTCCTCCCTCTTCATAACCTATATAACCCGGAGGCGAACCGGTCAACCGGGATACATTGAATTTTTCCATATATTCCGACATGTCAATCTGGATAAGGGCGTCCTCGTCGTCAAACAAAAATTCGGCAAGCGCTTTCGCGAGAAGTGTTTTGCCTACCCCGGTCGGTCCCAGGAAGATAAAAGATCCTATAGGCCTTCTCGGGTCTTTCAAATCGGCGCGCGAACGCCTCAAAGCTTTTGAAACAGCCGACACGGGTTCTTCCTGCCCTACGATTCTTTTATGTAATTCCTGTTCCATCCTGAGCAATTTTTCGGTTTCGGCTTCTTCAAGTTTAAATACGGGTATTCCGGTCCAGCGCGAAACCATTTGAGCAACCTCTTCCCCGCCGACATAAACAACTTTTTCTCTGTTCTCATCATTCCATTTTCTTCTTTTTTTCGCGATTTCCTCGCGCAGTGTCCGCTCTTTATCCCTGAGACAGGCCGCATCTTCAAAAGCCTGCTTTTTTATCGCCGTTTCTTTTCTGATGACGATCCCGTTAAGGGATTCCTGCATATCCTTGAATTCGGGCGGAGTCGTCATCGCGGCAATCCTGGCCTTCGCAGATGCTTCATCTATCAAGTCTATCGCTTTATCCGGCAGAAACCTGTCCGCGATATACCTGTCGGACAATTTCGCCGCCAGAACCAGGGCTTCGTCGGATATAACAGCATTATGATGTTTCTCGTATTTATCTTTCAGCCCTTCTAAAATCTGCACTGTTTCATCGACTGACGGTTCATCCACTTTGATTACCTGAAAACGTCTTTCCAGGGCGGCGTCTTTCTCTATAAATTTCCTGTATTCGTTCATTGTTGTCGCGCCTATACACTGAACATCCCCTCTTGCCAGAGCAGGCTTGAGTATATTTGAAGCGTCAATCGCCCCTTCGGCCGCCCCTGCCCCGACTATAGTGTGTAATTCGTCGATAAACAGGATTATATCTTTTGAAGTTTTTATTTCATCCATAACAGCTTTTATTCTTTCTTCAAACTGACCACGGTATTTTGTCCCGGCAATCATCAGGGCTAGGTCAAGCGTAACAAGTTTTTTATCAAGCAGTATTTCGGGGACTTCCCCTTTTATGATAGCGTGGGCAAGCCCTTCGACAATTGCGGTTTTCCCGACACCGGCTTCACCTATAAGCACCGGATTGTTTTTCGTCCTCCGGCATAAAACCTGTATAACCCTTTCAATTTCATTTTTCCTGCCTATAACAGGGTCGAGCTTATCATTCCTGGCCATTTCGGTAAGATCACGGCCGAATGCGTCTAAAGCCGGTGTTTTTGCCGATTTTTTCGAAATACCGGATGAAAATGCTTTGCTTTCATGCGCGGGCGCGGAGGAATTTTCGGATTCCTGGGCATAATCCATTTCCATAAGTTCCTGCAGTATTTCTTCCTTGACCTTTTTAAGGTCAAGTCCCAATTTGGTTAAAATACCGGCAGCTATACCGTCCCCCCCCCTGATCAGACCCAGCAGAATATGCTCTGTTCCCACATATGTATGGTTTAATTTGCCCGATTCTTCAACAGCAAGTTCTATCACTTTTTTAGCGCGGCTCGTCAGAGGAACATCTCCAGCGATTTTAGTTTCCGGGCCCGTTCCCACCGATTTCTCTATTTCTAATCTCACCGTTTCAAAATCAATACCCATTCTCCTTAATATATTAAACGCGACCCCGTCGCCCAATTTTATTATTCCGAGCAATAAATGTTCCGTGCCTATATAACTGTGATTAAATCTATCCGCTTCTTTTCTTGCGAGAATAATTACCTGTCTCGCCCGTGGAGTGAATTTGTCAAACATCTATTTCCCTCTCTTTCGCGAAAATATATCCTTTAGAACCTTAGCCCTGTAAGCATCCCTTTCCGGATACGTTAGTTCCTTTCCGGCAAATTTCTGAAGATGCGCCGGCTGTGTTTGAATCCTCGCCGCGTTTATCTTGTCATCGGTTATCTTACCTGAACGCAGCAGCCCCAGATCTATCCCAAGTTTTAATATGGAAAGCAGGTCTATGGTCTCTTTCGAAGATAGGACTTTGGCATTTGTAAAAACACCGTAAGCGCGTCCTATTTTGTCCTCTATCTCAATTTTTCTGCTTTTAACTATTTTTTCCCGAGCTTTCTGTTCATAGCCGGTGACTTCTTTGACCATTTTTTCCACATCGATAATAATTTCTTCCTCTGTTTTACCAAGGGTAACCTGATTTGATATTTGAAAAATACTGCCTATGCTTTGAGTTCCTTCTCCAAATATCCCTCTCACAGCCAGGCCCAGTTTATTCACAGCCTGAAGGATCTGCCCTATCTGGCCGTCTATAACCAGAGCGGGCAGATGTACCATGACAGACGCTCTCAGACCTGTGCCGACATTGGTCGGGCAGGAAGTCAAAAACCCGAATTCCCTGTTTGCCGCGAATTTAACTTTTTTGGAAACGGACATTTCAAGTTCCTGAGACAAACCGAATGCCTCGTGGAGCCGCAGATACGGATACAAAACCTGCATCCTCAAATGGTCCTCTTCGTTTATCATCAAACTGATGATCTCACCTTCTGAAAAGGCAAGCCCGCTGTAAACCTTCCCATGGGAATGTTCAATGCTGATAAGATATCTCTCAACAAGAAGCATCCTGTCGACTTTCGGTAATTCGTCGATTCTCAGAAACAACATCCCCTTGCTGCAGAAATCCGATGATTTAAGGGCTCCGACCAGCTCATTATATATTTCTTTCCTCTGAGATGATGACGCCCAGTGGCAAAAAGGTTTCCTGTCCAGATTTCTCGCCAGCCTTATGCGGCTTGAAAGAACGGTATCGGATTCTTTGCGCGAATCCGACAGCCAATCACCGATTTTCTTATGAAGAGTCTCAATCTGCATTTTTCGTTTCGATTTTCTTTCTTAACTCTTTTATCTTGTCCCTGATCAAAGCCGCTTGCTCAAATTCCTCGGCTTTCACGGCTTCCGACAGGCTCTTTTTTAAAGTTTCCAGGCGGACCGCATTATTCTTCCCTTCAGTGTATAAACCGGATTTATTCATAAAACCTATATGATGGGAGCTTTTATGGATTGTTTTTAATAAAGGCACCAGATGTGTTCTGAAAACGGAATAGCAATCGGAACAGCCTAATTTGCCTATTTTTTTAAAATCCAGAAAACTCATGCCGCAGTTACCGCATTTTACGGCATTTTCAGAAACATCCTTGCCTATCTGCGTCAGACCCGCAAGAAGTTCCGAGATATTAAAAGGCGTATTGACAAATTCCTTTTTCTTAAAACATTCTTCGCATAAATTCAGTTTGATTACCTTGCCGCCGACTATCTCGGTATAATGTATTGTCGCTTCAATTTTATGACAGGCATCACAAAGCATGATTTTTCTTTCTTCCCGGATTTTATATCTACACCCCGGCCGTATTGGTAAGATTTTTATAAAGCCTGATAAGTTTTTTTGTCATGGGACCCGGCTGACCGTTCCCTATAACTCTCCTGTCGCATTCGACCACAGGAACGATTTCCGCCGCGGTGCCCGTAAGGAAACACTCGTCCGCGTTAAAAATATCGTGCCTCGACATTACAATCTGTTTGACCTCTATATTGTCTTCTCTCGCAAGCTCTATAACCGTGTTTCTGGTAACACCTTCCAAAACACCCATATAAATCGAAGGAGTTAAAAGAACGCCCTTGCTGACTATAAAAATATTATCGCCCGTACATTCCGAAACAAATCCGTATGAATTAAGCATAATGGCCTCATGAAAACCGGCATTAACGGCCTCAATCTTGGCAAGTATATTATTAAGATAATTCAGCGATTTAACCCGTGGATTCAACGCCTCGGGACGGTTCCTCTGTGTGGGCACCGTAATAACTTTCAGCCCATTCTTGTAAAATGAAGCCGGATACAGCTGAATCTTGTCGGCTATAATAATTATCTGGGGTTTAGGGCACAGGAACGGATTCAACCCTAGAGTGCCAACCCCCCTGGTAACAACCAACCGGATATAAGTGCATAGCCTGTTCTTGCCGGCGGTTTTGATGACATCCCGGATCATTTTATCCCTGCTTATGGGTATTTTAAGCATCAGAGTATTTGCGGATTCATAAAGTCTGTCTATATGTTCCCTGAGTTTAAAAATCTTGCCGTTATAAACGCGTATGCCTTCAAAAACACCGTCTCCATAGAGCAACCCGTGGTCAAAAACGGATATTTTCGCGTTCCCCTTACTGTAAAACTCCCCGTTAACGTATATTACAGAAGCGTTACTGGATATTCTTTTTTCCACTTTCAATCTCCTTTCAGATAAATACCGGCATTGCCTTTTTCCTCTAATCTGCCATCAATCAATTTTACAATACTATCCCCTTCAGAAACAAGATTATAGTCATGCGTGGCAATAACAAACGTCTGCCTGTTTTCAAAACTCAATTTTCTGATCAAATGTATTATTTCCGCTCCTGTTTCCTTATCAAGGTTTCCGGTTGGCTCATCGGCAAAAACTATATCGGGTTCATTTACCAGAGCCCTGGCTATCGCGACTCTCTGTTGCTCGCCGCCCGATAATTGGAAAGGTTTGTGATACACTCTTTTCTCCAGCCCGAAATCTCTTAATAAATTCAGGGCCTTTTTCCGGGACCGCTCTCTGCTCTCGCCCCTTATTAAAGCCGGCAGCATAATATTTTCCGCCGCGGTAAACTCGGGAAGCAGATAAAAAAACTGAAAAACAAACCCGATATCCGAATTTATCAATTTTGATTTTCTCTTATCTCCCAGCTTCTGGTAATTGAGCCCGTTAATTATGACCTCACCCTCATCTGGCTTGTCTATACCGCCGATTATATGAAGCAATGTGCTTTTCCCGGCACCCGAAGGTCCCACAATAAACAAAATACCTCCTTTCGAAACCTTCATGCTCACTTTGTCAAGCACTCTTAACCGCTTACCGCCCTGCCAGTAAGATTTTCCGATATTATTCGCGACAAGTATATTACTCATATTTTAAAGCCTCTACTGCATTTAATCCGGCGGCTTTGTATGAAGGATATACCGCCGCAAGAACCGATATAAGTATCGCAGATACGCAAATAACCAATACGTCGTGCACATCGATAAAACGCGGTATCTTCTCAAAATAATATATTTCCTGCGGAAAAACTTCAAACCCCGTGATTTTTTCGACAATCTTCTGGGCGAAATCCAGATACCTCAAAAATAAACAACCTAAACCCACGCCTATGGATGTGCCGGTGACACCGATAATCAGCCCTTCGTAAAGAAATATTTTCAGTATATCTGCTTTGTGCAGTCCCAGCGATTTTAATATGCCTATATCTCTTGTTTTTTCCATAACCATCATAATCAATGTGCTTATTATGTTGGTAGCGGCTACCGCAACCGCCATGGCAAGCAGAATAAACATCACGCTTTTTTCCGTTTTCAAAGCCGAAAACAACCTTTTGTTTTTGTCCATCCAGCTTCTTGCCGTCAATCCGTACTCCTTCAAAAATCCGTTTAACTCCCATTTAATTTTATTGGCTTCAACAATATCTTTTATCCTGATATTTATGCCGTGAACCCCTTCCCCCAATCCGTAGACTTCCTGTGAAATTTCAAGGGGAACATAGACCATATTCGCGTCATATTCGTACATCCCGGTCTCAAAAACTCCGGACACTTTTAACTCCATCCTGTTAGACATCATATTAAAAGCGGACCGGAAATTTTCAACAGGAAGAATTATCTCAAGAGTGTCGCCCTTGAAAATCTGGAATTTGCTTGAAAATTCTTTGCCTACAAGAATACTGTCATGCCCCCATTCGACATCTCCGTCTTTTATAAAAGAGGAAAGATTTGAAACTTCTTTTTCTTTCTCAAAATCGACTCCTCTTATCAACGCGCCGGTTATCGAACTATCTATACCGATAAGAATCTGGCCCTGCACAAAAGGGGCCGATCCCAGCACGGAAGGATTTTTTTCGATTTCGCCCGCGATCTCGCCGCAGGAATCGATAACGCCATCTTTCTCTACCGTTATATGGGCGTTTACTCCTATAATTTTCTGTTTTAAGTCTTTTTCAAAACCTGACATTATTGAAATAACAACTATCAAAACCATTACAGAAAGGGCAACGCCCCCCACGGAAAAGAAAGTTATAACAGAAATGAATTTTTCCTTTCTCCTGGTAGTCAGATACTTATAGGCAAGCCACAAGGGAATCAATCTCATATCAAACTCTTTTGACACTCACGCTTCGGGTTTCAGTTGAGGGAATAAAATCACGTCTCTGATGGATTCTTTTGAAGTAAGCACCATAATAAGCCTGTCTATACCGATACCAAGGCCGCCTGCCGGAGGCATGCCGTATTCGAGCGACTTTACGTAATCAATATCAACTTTGAGAAAATCCCCTTTTGCCTGTTCGAGGAATCTTTCTTTCTGCTCTACGGGATCGTTCAATTCAGAATACGCGTTTGCCAATTCCTGTCCGGCCATAAAAAGTTCGAATCTCTCGGCTATGTCGGGATTATCTTTTTTCGTCTTTGATAGCGGACACATTTCGGACGGATAATCCACGACAAAAGTAGGCTGTATGAGTTTGGGCTCCACCGCATGTTCAAAAACTTTGTTGATAACTTCCCATTTTGACATTTCGGTCTCGACTTTCACCCCTAACTTATCCGCTGTCTGCATGAAATTTTTCTCAGCCAAAAAATCAACTCCGGTTTCATTTTTGACGGATTCTATCAGGGAAATCCTTTTCCACGGCCTGTCCAGAATAATTTCGGTATCATTATGCCTGACAACTCCGCCGGCGTTAACTTTTTTATGAATATCAACTATTATATTCTCTGCCAATTCCATCATTCCGGAAAAGTCCGAATACGCCTCATATACTTCCAACATGGTGAATTCGGGATTATGCCTGCGTGAAATTCCTTCATTCCTGAAATTTCTGTTGATCTCATAAACTTTTTCGAATCCACCCACAAGCAGTCTTTTCAGAAAAAGTTCCGGCGCTATCCGCAGGTAAAGATCTATACCTAGCGCGTTGTGATGGGTCTTAAACGGTTTAGCCGCCGCTCCTCCCGCCATACTTTGCATCATAGGAGTTTCGACTTCGATAAATCCGCGCGAATCAAGGTGATCCCTTATAGTTTTTATAACGAGAGACCTTTTTATAAACGTATCCCTGACTTCGCTGTTTACAATCAAATCCAAATATCTCTGCCTGTATCTTGTTTCTACATCCTTCAAACCATGCCATTTTTCGGGCAGCGGATGCAGTGATTTCGCAAGCATCTCCACATAATCGGCTATTACGGTCACTTCTCCCGTTTTTGTTTTAAAAAGACTTCCTTCCACTCCTATAATATCGCCTATATCCGTTTTTTCCGCTATAGAAAAAGCCGCTTCCGCGATAGAGTCTTTTCTCACATAAACCTGAATCTTGCCCGATTGGTCGAAAAGGTCCATAAATAATGTTTTTCCATGTCCTCTTTTCGCCCTGATCCTGCCGGCAACCCTGGCTTTTTTGTTTTCGGCAAAATTTTCCCCCAAATATTCTCTGATGGGAGAACGGCTGAAAGCTCTGCCGTAAGGCGCGATGCCCGAACCGATAAGCTCTTTTCTTGTCTTTTTCCTTAACTCGCTTTGCTCATTCTGCTTGATATCTTCTTCCATAATATCCGCTCCGGAAAATAATAATTTATTTTCGCCCTTGTTTACGACAAAATAATATCGGAGTGTGTCATAACCCCTTATTTTCTTATTTGATTTTTCTGCTTGAGAAACCCCAATATATTAAAGACTTGTTCGACGAGTAAGTCAATAAAAATTTGAGGACGCGCACAAATTAATTCTAGATTCGTCAAGGGTATGTTATATTATACCAACTTAAAGCGCGGAAACGGCGTAAAATGGAATCCAACTTCAAAAAACTTACCCAGTTAATGGCCAGGCTGCGGGCCCCGGACGGATGCCCGTGGGATATAGAGCAGGATTATTCGACCCTCCAGAACTGCCTGATAGAAGAAATATACGAATTGATAGAATCCATTAATGAAAACGATTGCCGCAAAATAAAAGAGGAACTTGCGGATGTATTGTTTCTCGTTATATTTCTTTCGCGTATAGGCGAAGAAAAGGGGCATTTTAATATTGATGATGTGATAAAACAGGGCATTGACAAAATGATATCGCGGCATCCTCACGTTTTCGGTAAAGTCAGGGTGAAAAACAGCGATGAAGCCTTGCGTCAATGGGAGAACATCAAAAGAAAAGAACCGGCAAATCATAAAAGGACTTCAGCCCTGGACGGTGTTCCCAAAAACCTGCCTGCGCTCCAGAAAGCCGAGAAAATCCAGAAAAAAGCCGCAAAAACCGGGTTTGACTGGTCAAAAGCAGAGGAAGTCATAGATAAGCTTGAAGAGGAATTAGATGAACTGAAAACCGAAATATTCTGCAGGAAAAAAAACTTCGAAAGGATTTCCGACGAACTTGGAGATTTGATTTTTACAATGGTAAACCTGTCCAGGTTCCTGAAAGTCGACCCCGAATATTCCCTTCATAAATCGATAAAAAAATTCGACCGGAGATTCCGGAAAATGGAGGAAATGATAAAGAAAGGCGGGAAAAACATTTTGAAACTGACTCCGAAAAAACTTGACCTGTATTGGGAAAAATCCAAAAGGCAAAAAACGGATTAATTTTTTTTACCTATGATTCTTCTGTACCAGTCGCGCTTGGATTTCCTCAGGAACGTCGGCACATCAAGGTCTGTTCCGTCGATTATGGAAGGTTCTGTTTTGTCGAATTTTCCACTGGGCGCGACATGTATCAACACAGGCTGTTCTTCTTTCTCATCTTCCAGACCGGGAATCAACTCAAAGGCGGGATCCCGTTTTTCTTCGGAAATACTCC
>JAQUNG010000041.1 GCA_028717725.1 bacterium
ATTCTAGAAAGACTACCGTTACAAATAAAGAATCGACTTATTGAAGAACGCGGTACTCCAGGTGCAGGTTCAGGTAATTATTATGCTGCGGCTAACGTTGTGTCTGATGCAGCTGAAATGATTGATGGCATTGAAATAGCATTTCTTGAAACATCTTTTTTGAAGGTAAAGTTTGAGAATGAAATTGATATTGTACCAGGTAATTCTAATGTTGGATTGTATCGGTTGCGGGATAGCAATGCATAGAAATAGAAGTAAAGAAGTGCTAGAAAATAGGGACAGACACCTAATTAGGTAGGCCTAAAATAAATCTTTGCTCTATATGGTTATCATTAATAACAGCTGGTTCCTTCCTCATCAATAATGGGCTGTTCGGATTGGTCGTAGGTGAGAACAGCCGTATGTTTGGTTGAGCCTTCTTTGAGCACCTTGCATGTAATCGCATAAGTTATTTTATCCCCTGAAGGGAGAAAAGGGTAGGGCTCAAAATCAACAGAACCTGATTCACAGGTAAAATTTACCGGGGCTTCGGCTGATACAAATTCCATTTTATCCGGCACCTTGCTTTCCAGTTTTACATTAGTGCACGGGGAAGTCCCTTCATTCCGGATTTCGACTACATAGGTGGCATTACCCCCGACTTCCACGGGGTCTTCCGTATCATAGGTTGATATTTGCACAGCGGCGACACCGATTATGTTAGCGTTTACGGTAACAGTAAGGTGTTTTTATTAAGATAACTATGCCGCAGCCTCTTTCCTTTGTAACACGCGCTGTGCTGTGTTAAAATAATTTTCACGGTAAAAATAAGGACGGGTCTCCGGGTGAAATCTAAAATATTCTTATGTGTCTCTGCGCTGTTTTTTGTAACTGTTTCTCTTTCCCCGGCTGAAACAACTTTAAAAAAAGCTTCTTTTATGCCCCAGTGGCTGCCACAGTCGCAGTTTGCCGGTTATTATGTCGCCTACGAGAAAGGCATATATAAGAAATACGGTCTGGACATTACCATTATACAGGGCGGACCCGATACCCGGCCGGTGCAGATGCTGGAAGAAGGAGATGTTGATTTTGTCACTCTGTGGCTTTCCACCGCCATAAGAGAGAATGACAGGGGAAGGAAAATAGTAAGCATAGCGCAGGTGATACAGAAATCGGCGTTGATGCTTATCGCGAAGAAGTCGAGCGGAATATTTAAGCCGGGAGATATCAATGATAAGAAGGTTAGCCTGTGGGACGACATATTCCAGATACAGCCCCGCGAATTTTTCAAAAAGTTTAGACTCGACGTCACGATTGTCCCGCAGTCTTATTCCGTTAATTTGTTCCTGCGCGACGGCGTTGATGTCGCCTCGGCTATGTGGTACAACGAGTATCATACGATATTAAACTGCGGTTATGAGCCCGATGAGCTGACCACTTTTTTCTATTATGATTACGGGCTTAATTTCCCCGAGGACGGGATTTATGCCAGGGAAGATTATTTCGAGGAAGACCCGGAACTGTGCCGGTCTTTCGCGGAAGCTTCTCTTGAAGGCTGGGAATACGCGTTCGAACATCCGGAAGAGGCGCTTGATATCATAATAAAGTATATGGAAGCGGCTCATATCCCCGCTAACAGGGTTCATCAGAGATGGATGCTTGAAAGGATAAAAGATTTAATGACGGACGGGAGTTCCGCGAAGCCGAGCGGGAAGTTATCGGAAAACGATTATACGTATGTTTCAGATTGCCTTAAGCAAAGCGGGTTGGTTGATTGTGTTCCCGGGTTCAGCGATTTTTACAGAGGCGCCAGGTAAATGATAAAACGCAAAAGCATAGCCTTTAAACTTATAGTTTACATTCTCATCAGCTGTTCGGCGCTGTTTCTCGGAATATTCTGGTATAACTATTTATTTTCCAAAAAGATAATTACCGAGAACATATCCGAAAACGCGAAAAACCTGACGCGCGCTACGGTAAATGAGATTGACTCCATACTCTACAGGATACAAAAAGTCCCGGAAGTGGTGGCGGCCGCGCTTGAGCGCGGTTCTTTCGACAAAGACGAACTGATGAATATGCTTTACGCCGCCATTGAGTCTAACCCGGAGATTTACGGCGGCACGATTTCCTTCGAGCCGTACGTGTTTGATTCCGAATTGCTTTATTTTGCCCCTTATTATTACAAGAAAGACGGAAAAATGGAATTGACATACCTGGGCGGCGAATCCTACCAGTATTTTTACCTCGACTGGTACCAGATACCGAAAGAGCTTAAAAAGCCCGCATGGAGCGAGCCCTATTATGACGAGGGCGGCGGTAATATACTGATGGCCACGTATTCCGTTCCGTTTTACCGGGAAGTCGACCGGCAGAGGAAGTTCATGGGCGTGGTGACGGCGGATGTTTCGCTGATATGGCTGCAGGAAATGATAGCCTCGATTAAAATCGCAAAATCAGGATACGGTTTTCTTATATCCAAAAACGGGACATTTGTGACACATCCTTATAATAAGCTGATTATGAACGAGACCATCTTCAGCGCGGCGGAGGAGTCGAATAACGGGCAATTGCGTGAAATAGGAAGAAGCATGGTTAAGGGAAAAAGTGATTTTGTTCCATTTATCAGTATGGTTAATGAGAAAAACTCGTGGCTTTCATACGCGCCCCTGGCGTCTTCGGGCTGGTCTCTCGGTGTGATATTTCCCCGGGGGGAGCTCCTTTCCGATATCAACAGGCTTAACCGGGTGGTTTTACTGCTCGGATTCTTCGGTTCGGTTATTCTTTTTATAATCCTGCTCTTTATAGCGGTGTCGATAACGCGCCCGATTAAGATCCTAGCCGATACAACGCGCGGCATAGGAAAAGGCAATTTTGATTTCGACCTTTGCGGGATTAAATCAAGGGACGAAGTGGGGATGCTTGCCGAGTCTTTTGTATACATGAGGGACTCATTGAAAAAATATATCAGGGACCTTACCGAAACCACGGCAGTGAAAGAACGGATGCAGAGCGAACTGCGTATTGCCCATGATATCCAGATGGGGATTGTGCCGAAGATATTTCCCCCGTTCCCGGACAGGCCCGAGTTTGATATATACGCCATACTTGAACCCGCGAAAGAAGTCGGCGGCGACTTTTACGATTTCTTTTTTATGGATGATGAAAAATTCTGTTTTGTGGTAGGGGATGTTTCCGGCAAAGGTGTTCCCGCGTCCCTGCTCATGGCGATTACAAAGACGCTGATTAAAACGATGTCGAAGGGCGCGGCGGGTCCGAACGAGATTTTAAGCAGGGTAAATAAGGAAATCGCGCATGATAACGAATCCAGCATGTTTATAACGATAGCCTGCGGGATTCTGAACATGAAAACGGGGGAGCTCCTGTATTCAAGCGGCGGGCATCCTATGCCCCTGGTTATACGCTCCGGCGGAGATTGTGATTTTTTAAAAAGCGATACAGATATCGTTGTCGGCATTAAGGAAGATGCGGTTTACAGGAACAACAAGACCTATCTTAGCCCCGGGGATGTTATTTGTTTATATACCGATGGAATCACAGAAGCTATGAATAAAAAGGATGAGCTATTCGACGAAGCGCGGTTGAAAGAAACGGTGGATGGCGCGCGCGGCGGCTCTATCAGGGAAATAGTTTTAGATATCCGGAGCAAAATCAAAGAATTCTCCGAGGGTATGCCGCAGGCTGATGACATAACACTGCTTGTCATTAAATATTCGGGCGTAAACGAAGGACGAAAGATGTAAGGCGTTATATTATAAGGGAGTTTGCTGTGAAAAAAAGGGTTACATTGATTAAAGAGCATTTTGAAAGCGCGGCGGAGAAATTTGACAGTATGTTCTCCAAAATAGCTCCGTTTTACAAGGAGGCCATAGGGGCGTTGGTTTTGGCGCTTCCTTTTCAGGATGGCGCAAAACCCAAGATAATTGATTTGGGCTGTGGTACGGGCAACATAACAAAGGCAGTTAAGCGGAGATATCCGCATGCCCGCGTAATCTGCCTTGATTTAGCGGAAAATATGATTGAAATGGCGAAAGCCAAGCTGGAACGTTATAAGAATATCGATTACTGGTGCGGGGACATACGCGGATATAATTATTCCTGCGCGCCGGCCGCGATTATTTCTTCTCTGGCGCTGCACCATCTGGATACAAAGAATAAGAAGTCGTTTTACCGCAGGATATACAATGCCTTGCCCAAAGACGGGGTGTTCTATATAGCCGATGTTGTGTTGTCTCCGAACAGTTATCTATCAAAGGCGTATATAGAGCAGTGGAAAAAATTTATGCTTAAGAATATTACACGTGAACAGGTTAATAATGTTTTGAAAAACCATAAAGAACAAGATAAGCCGGCCGAGTTACTTTCGGAGATCGACCTTTTGCGCAAAACGGGTTTCCGGGAAATCGATGTAATTTGGAAAAAGTATAACTTTGCTGTCTACGGCGGAATTAAATAAGAGCTACATTTAAATCCTAAATATTTAAAAATATAAAAAAAGAGTTAGAGCCACAGAACACACAGATAAAATATAGTTAAGTAGAGAATGTTGAGGTTAAGGTTTAGGCTAAGGAGAACAAATTAGTAAAATTTAAAACTGCTGAACTGCTCAACCATTTAACTGTTGAACTTAGCTTATTGCTGCTCTCCCCTTGACTTTATCTTAATATATGGTAAATTGTAGCTCACGCGGCAAAACGTTTCGATAAATAGGGGAAGAAAGCGTGAAAAAAGCATATTTATTGGGTTTGCTGTTTAGCATAGCGATAGTTATGGCTTCGGCGGGTTCTGCCGAGGCGGACCTGATAAACCTTTTTAATTATAACGGCGGGGAATACCCGTCTTTTAACTGGATATGGAATCAGGCGGGAACCAATCATTCCGTTGAAATATGGAATGATGGCTCCACAGCGGAAAACTTCCTTAATAGCCGCCTTGTCCTGAATGTTGTGCTCCTTCTGGACGGAACACAGTTAAACTGGGATGTGAATAATAAATGTTTTAGCGACGGCGTCCGTATGGTTTCCCTGAGCAGTTATGACGGAGAATTTGATAATACAAGCGGCTTGATACCCAATATGAGAACGGGTATATGGCCTTATTTTGATATGGGTAATCTTCTTGCCGGCGGAGCGCATGCCGCAAAGAATTTTGACGCAACCGGCTCTTTCTATCTGTATTTGGAAGGCGATACCATAGCGGATGTCCAGCCCGTCCCTGAACCGGGTTCGTTGTTCCTTCTGTCTATCGGCTTAATTGCCCTTCTTTTCCTCAGAAAGAATTAAATTCTATAAAGTCCCGGATAATTAAATATGCAGCAAATGTTTCCTTCATGTTAAAATGACAGGATGAAAAGTTTAAAAAATATTATTACTGGTATAGCCGTGTTCGCGACAGGTGTTTCGCTTTCCGGACCGGCATCTACAGGAACAGGAGGAAAAATGAAAACTTTACCGCCTTTGCCATACGGGGAAAACGCGCTGGAACCGGTGATTTCGGCAAAAACAATAAGCTTTCACTACGGGAAACATCATAAAGCGTATATCGATAATTTGAATAAGCTGGCGACGGGCACTGAATACGAGGATATGCCGTTGGAGAAAATTATCGTTGAGACAGCCGGCAAACCGGATAAGGCTGCAATTTTCAATAATGCCGCGCAAGCTTGGAACCATGAGTTTTTCTGGAATAGTCTAAACCCGAACGGCGGCGGCGAACCGCCCGCGGCATTGAAGGAAAAAATAGAAGCTTCTTTCGGGAGCTTGGACGCCTGTAAGAAAGAGCTGGCGGCCGCGGCAACCACACAGTTCGGCAGCGGCTGGGCGTGGCTTGCGCTGGACGGCGATAAAATCAAGGTGATTAAGACAGGTAACGCGGACACACCTTTAGCCAAGGGTATGAAACCGTTGTTGACCATAGATGTCTGGGAACATGCCTACTATCTTGATTATCAGAACAAGCGCGCGGATTATGTTAATGCCGTGCTTGATAAACTGGTTAACTGGGATTTCGCGGCGGACAACCTGAAGTAAATAATAAAATTTAAAATCCGAAGAACAAAAATTTCGGTATCCAAACAGATATTTTAAATAGAGGGAAAAGGCGGTTATATTACCTGCGCCTTCTCAGTGAGTTCCAATTCCTGCTCTGAAAGACCGTCTGAGTCCTGAAATTCTCTCTCGGAATATCGGGATGTTCCGAAATCGGCAAAGCCGCTTGTATGATCTTCTCGATGTTGCGTATTTCTCCGCCCTGTTCCGGAGTGGCGAGCGAGATGGCGCGCCCTTCATGCCCGGCCCGCGCCGTGCGTCCAATCCTGTGCACGTAATTTTCGGCGTTGTCCGGAAGGTCGTAATTTATAACCGTTTCTATGCCGACAACATCTATTCCTCTTGCCGCTATATCGCTCGCGACAAGTATCCTGTATTTGCCCCGTTTAAAACCTTCAAGCGCTTCTTTCCTCTGGGCGAGAGTGCGGTCCGAATGTATTTCCGCCGCGTTGTGGCCCATTGCCGTAATCAGGCGGCGGAGCTTGGCGGCGCCCCTTCTTGTCCGCGCGAAAAGCAGGACAGAACCGCGATACCGGTTAAGCAGTTTGCCCAGCAGTTCTTTTTTGGTTTCTTTTTTTACGATGAATAATTCCTGTATGATGCGTTCTGCCGTAGTTCCCGACGGCGCGACTTCGATATGGATTGGAAGTTTCATATGAGCGGCGCCTATCGATACGATTTCCTCGGGTATCGTCGCCGAAAAAAGCATAGTCTGACGGTTTTTGGGGATGAACTTAAGTATGCGTTCTATATCCGGCCTGAAACCCATATCCAGCATCCTGTCGGCTTCATCGAGGATAAGTATTTCGGTGTCGTTCAAATGCACTGTCTTCTGCTTTATATGGTCAACAAGCCGGCCGGGCGTGGCAATAATGACACGCGGATTCTTTTTAAGTTCGTTCAGCTGGGAACGTATCGGAACTCCTCCCATAATAACCGCGGTCTTTATGCCGAACGCGGGCGCTATTTTTCTGAAAGTTTCATTTACCTGCAGGGCCAGTTCCCTCGTCGGGACAAGCACCAGGCACTTTCCCTTATTTGGGGAAAGGCGCTGGACAACGGGTATAGCGAAAGCCAGGGTTTTCCCCGTTCCTGTCTGGGCCACGCCGATGATATCAGAGCCGTTTATAGCGACGGGTATGGCTTTATACTGGATAGGGGTCGGGTGAGCGAATTTCAGCCTGTCAAGAGTTTCGAGTGTTTTCGGGGCGATGCCCAGCCCGTCGAAAGAGATATTTGTTACAGCTGTTTTTGTCATAATGTTTTAAATCCCTGTTGTCCTCTTATAACATATATGCCCCGGCAAGTAAATCATTAGAAATTCCACCGGCGCGGCCGGAGGGTGTTTTTCAAAATGTGCTTGACAAAGGCGGTGTGGTAGCGTATAGTCCCTTAAGTAGTAAATAAAGGAAGTGAAGTATTTGGGCCGCAAGGTAAAATATAGTTCGCCTTGTGGTTTTTTTGTTTCTGCCATTATTTGCTAAAATCTAAGAAGAAGGTGAGGTGGTAAGTAATGGTAACAGGAAAAGTTAAATGGTTCAGTGACCAGAAAGGCTACGGCTTTATAACTCCTGATGACGGAAGCAAGGATTGTTTTGTGCATCACAGCGTAATCCGCGGTGAAGGATTCAAGAGTTTGAGCGAAGGCCAGGCGGTTGAATTCGAAGTCGAAGACGGCCCCAAAGGTCCTCAAGCCGCAAATGTAGTAAAGGTATAACCTGACATTACAGACAAAAGCCCGGCTGAAACAAGCCGGGCTTTTTTTATTCCAGGTTTCTGCTGCCGGTTATGCAGGCAGATACTAGTGTACACGTTTTTGACGCGACAGGGATACATTCGGAAGCGGCGGCGAGACACGCTCTCGGGAGATGAGTTTTACGCCGGACAGTAAGATTATTTTTTCTGGTTATCCTCAAGCCACCTGTTCAGAGAATCCATCAGCATAGAGCCGGGCGATTTTTCCCCCGTATCGTCTTGTCCTGATTTGTTGAAAATATCGTCTATCGCGCTGCCTAATCCGGGAACGCGCTTATCTATCGTTTTTTTCAGTAAAAGACTGCCAATTGTTGCCGCGGCTTTCGACCAGTCAACCTTCGGGTTTGATGTTGAGCCGTAAATGGGTATTTCCAGGATATAATTTTCAGGTAAATCTTCAAGGTCGAATACCTTGTCAAGCGTATCCGATGTGAGCCCAAGCATTATATCGAGTCTGTCGTTCACGATATCGATTGAGCCCCAGGTCGCGGTATGAAAACTGTTCGCGATAATCGTATCCATCCTGGAATAACGGGCGATTCCTTTGCGGAGGCTTGCCTTCAGGGGTGTGAAATTCGCGTTCATACTCTGCCCGGAAGCGGATTTCAAAAATGATACAAGAGGGCTTAATATGCCCCCGTTTTCAAGGGTTATTTCGCCGAGCTCGACGACGGCTTCTTTCACTGTCACATCGCTGACGGAAAAATCTTTAAGCGGGAAATAGAACTCATCCCGGCTGACCGTGGCCAGAATAGGTTTTTTAGCGCTGACGGCGGTTATAAGCAGTGGATTGATATTTTTTAATACCGTCTTTCCCAGCGCGGGCGTAACTTTTATTTCCGCGCGTATGTTTTCGCGGAGGGAAATGTATCCGTCGTTAAGAGAAGCCGATATGCGGGCATTCGCGTTATCGCCCGCGATATCCAGGTTGAAGGGGCCTTTCATTTCTTTCAGGTCCGACGAGGCTTTTATGCTGACTGTTTCCCCGATAACGGCGTTTAGAATTTGATCCGTGTCAAGGAATCTGTCCAGTTCTCGCACCGATAATCCCTCGGCTGAGGAGATAAGGTTCAGAGATAAAAGGTCTTTGTTGATTGAGCCGTCCGGAGCCATGATGTCGCGCAGTTCGCTTTCAACCGATATTTTTCCCCTGCTTAGGATGCCGGGCGAGGCAAGGCCGCCGGACATTTTTATCGATGTCTTATGCCCGAGCCCTTCGCTGGACACGGAAATATACAGCGGGTCCAATGTCAGAGGATATTTATTCCGGTTATCGTCCACCGACAGTGTCGAGACCCTGATTTCGGCGTTTAATTTTGTGTCATAAAGGATGGAGAGAATATATGATCCGGATTTTTTAAGCGGTAGCTCCAGTTTTTTTACGGTGGCTTCCATGACAGTCCGGCTTTTTAGCCGGAAAGGCGCGGTTTCGGCGATTTTTTCGAGGAGAGCCGGGGATACGGAGCATTTTATATTTGATTCTTTCGACAGTTTGATGATTTCATTTGTCGCGTGGACACCCAAATCGGCGGAAAACATCGGGGAAACGACCGTTAATAAAATATCCGCCATCCCTTTTTCGATCGATACGGCTGTTTCTAAATCCAGGCTGTTCCCGAAAGCGGTTTCGAACAAACCGTCGGTTTTAAACAGGGAATCTATCCCTTCGGTGGGAACGGATTTCAGGGTCGCGTTTATTTCCGCTTTTGCCGTCGAAGGGTGAAAATCGGCGATATCCCCGAAATTTTCTATCCTGCCTTTTATGTCGAACAGGCCGGAGAGTGTGTCCTGCGCGGCTTTGCCGTCGGCTGAGAAACTGAGAAGCTTATGTTCCGGCTTCGCGAAAAATTTTACGCCGATTTGGGTGAAACGCGCCGGCTTGATGCCGGGGGCAGATACCATTATGTTGGCATTTTCAATTTCTATCTCGCCGGAGAATTTTTCCGGCAGGATTATAAAGCCCGCTTCTTTTTTCGGTTTTTTTGCCGTTTCAACCTTTTTCGCGGGCGGCTCTTTTGTTTCTTCGAGGTATATTTTCGCGTAAAGGTCCTGCAGTTTTGTCTTCCCGAAAGTTAGTTTTTTTGACGATATTAAGTCAAGAAGCGGCAAATCCGTTTTCAGGCTTCCGAATACAACCGATGTTTCACCGTCCGTCAGTGAAAACCCTTTTATCTCCTGCCCGTTTTTCCAGCTCAGGCTCAGCGATTCTATTGCCAGCGTGCCTTTAATCCTGCCGTTGACGGTGTCCAGCAGGAAAGCTTTTCCCTTTGGCGAAGAGATAATAGCCGGCGCTTTTATGATGAGAACGGAACCAAGCAGTAGGATTAGCGCCAATGAGAAAAAGAAAAACCCCGCAAAAGAGAACTTTTTTTGTTTCTTTTCGTTCAAAGTGGCTGCTCCTATGATTATATATTGGAAGTATTATGCGATTATGTCAAGACGTTTCCGCCTTAATTAAAATAGGGGAATCACTAAGGCGAGAAGTCTGGCAGTTAAACGGTTGAGAAGCAAGGTGTGTTTTCTTCCCGTTGTAAGGGTCTTTCTTTCATGTTAATATGTTCGGGTTAGATTCAATTTTAAAAAACCTTTTTAACAGGGGGAATAAATCCCTGCTGTTTTAGTCCTCAAAACAAAGATGCAGGGACAGATGGGATGAGAAAAAAAGAGAAGATAAAATATGAGATAGATCCGAATAACAGGCTCATCTATACAAGAACGGGGAAAAAATCTAATGTCCCCAAATACAGGGAAATCATCGACGGTGAAATCAAAACGGACAAAAACAACTCGCTTGTCTATCATATAAAAAAATCCCGCGATTCCAACATCCCCCGGCAAGTCAGGTTCTCGGGCCGCTGGTCTCTGGACAAAAACCACGACCTTGTGTTTACCCTCGACGAAAAACACGCTCAGGACGCCGGAGACGAAATCACCTTAACGGGCGAAATAAAAAGCGCCGAAGCGAACAAACTGGCATTTTCCGTTTCGGGGAAAAATATGTCGGGCCAGCCGCGAGAATACATTTTAAACCTCGAAGGAAACTGGCAGGCCGATAAATACAACCGCCTGACATTCAACGTAAAGAGAAACAAGGGTTCGGCGGACGCGCTGACTTTAAAGAGCGGCTGGAGCGTCAATAAAAAGAACCAGCTCGTTTATACTTACGAGAAAGCGCGGTTGAAAACCAAACAGAGGGTGATAAAAACTTTAACCTTTAAAGGGCATTGGGATATTACACAAAAACACAGGCTTTTATACGTTTTAAATAAGAGGATAGGTTCCCAATTTGATTTTGAGGCGGGGCTGGGGAAACCGCTCGCGAGAGGACTCGAATACAAAATAGGCGCGGGGATTGTCCCTTCGAAAGAGAGGATAACTCTTCTTGGCGAGTGGAAGATAAACACAAAACTGGGTGTTCTTTTTGAGATGCCGTATGAAAAGGGGGAGCTTAAAAGAACCGTTTTCGGGGCAAGCTGTAAACTGGGCAAAAACGGAGCGCTCGATTTCAAACTTAGAAACGAGAAGGGAAAAGACCCGGGGATAGACATCAAACTTTCCGAAAGAATATTCGGGAACCGGGGCGAAGTTTTCCTGCGCGGCGTCAAATCGGGACAGGAAAAAGAAATCTCGATCGGGGCCGGATGGGAATGGTAATAGTTAAAAAGTAAAAATAAAAGGGAATAAAGCGAATAAACCGGTGTCTAATTAACTGAAAAGGAAATTTCCTCAGATGACGGAAGTGACGCAGCTGCTTGAACGGGCGCAGGCGGGAGATACGGCGGCTTTCAGCCGGCTTGTGGATTTACATAAAGATAATGTGCTCAACATTGCCTATAAACTTGTAAACAACCACGAGGCGGCCGAAGATATATCTCAGGAAAGCTTTATCAAGGCTTACGCGAAACTCGGTTCTTTTAAAAGAGAAGCTTCGTTTATGACATGGCTTTACCGGATTACGTATAACACGGCATGCAATTACATAAGAAAGCGCCGGTTAAAGACGGTGTTTCTTGATGAAAATGCAGCCGCGAGCCGGGTGGAAACGGCTGAAAAGGCGGAGTTGAGAGGTATCATAAATGATGCGGTGGAAAGCCTGCCTCTGAAACTCAAGACGGTTGTGATTTTAAGGGATTACGAGGAGCTTTCATACAGGGAGATAGCCGGGGTTATAAAGAAACCCGTTGGCACGGTTGAATCACGGTTGTCCCGGGCAAGAGCCAGGCTGAAAGAACTTTTAAAAGATTATACGGAAGGATAAAAAAATGAAATGCGGATATTCGGGGTTGATTGAAAAATATTTCGATGGGGAACTGGGAAAATCCCTTGAAAAAAAAGTGTCCGCCCATATCCGCGGGTGCCGCCTGTGCGAAAAACAAATCGAAATTTTAAAGACGCTTAAAAGTTCCCTGAAAAGCGGAACTCCCCTCAAAGCCGGCGAAAACTTCACTTCCGGCGTGATGGAAAAAATAGAAAACCGTTTCAACAGAAGCTGGATACTGGATATAAAGCCGTTGATTTCGAAACTGGTTCCCGCCGCGGCTATGGTTTTGCTGTTTTTAGGGCTTGTTTATCTTTCAGGCCTTTTTGAGAAAAAAACTGTTTCGCTGGAAGAAGCCCTTTTTGCCGCCGATTATACTTCCGATGAGAAGATTGTCTTATACACGGAAAATTTATCCGAATATGATGTTTTCAGGCTAACCCTCGAATAAGGAGAAAAATATGGAAAACTCAAAAATCATTTTGATTACCCTTCTGGTGCTGACGCTTTTGGTGGGAGTTTTAAGCGGTTATCTGATTGCCAACAATGTCCGGACTTCACAGAGAGCCGACGATTTCAGAAAACTTATGATGCTCAAAGGTATGCCGAAACCCGGAGACAGGCAGAGCGGGTGGGATTATCCGGGGAGCCGCTGCGGGAATTTCAGGGATTTGGCTTCCAAAACACGCGACAGAAGAGATAAAAGTGGTGTGACGGCGATGCGCAAAGATTTAAAATCCGGTATGGACCGTATGCACGAGAAAAAAGGAGAAATATTCTTAAGTATAATGGCGGAAAAATGCGGTCTCACGGACAAACAGCAGAAACAGGTGAAAGCCGTTTTTGATTCAAAGAAAAGCGAACTGGAAGCGGCCAGGAGCGAATTCAGGAGCAAACTGGATACCATAAAGGATAAAACTGATTCACAGATAGAAAATATCCTGACGGACGAACAGAAAGACAAATTCAGGGAATTCAAAGAGAACGCGAAGAAATGTCGTATGCGCCAGTCCATGGATGAACGTCCGGCGCCCGGAAGAACGGCTTTTATGGGATGTCATGAGCCCGAATACATTCCCGAGGAGCTGTAAAGATAAGAGAAACACACTCCAGCCTGTCGCGGCCGGAAGGCCGCGGCGGGTTTTTTTACCAGTAGCCGAATTTACCCGAGACAAGGACATATATCGCGAGACATAAATTTGTGACGGCGTGTGCGATTATGCAGTCGAATATTCGTTTGCGCCTGTAAAGCAGAAGAGTGAAAAGGATCCCCGTGGCCGCCGCCGCCGGCCATTCCCAAAAACGATGGCCCAGGACGAAAAGGACGATACTGCCCGCGAATGAAAACCAGGTGAATTTTCCCATAGGGACCGATTTGAAATCTTCCGGATTTATCAGCCAGCGTATGATGAATGAGCGCATAAAAAGTTCTTCAAAAACCGGGACAAGAAGAAACGCGCCTCCTATCCTGAAAAATACCAGTAAAAACGAGATGGATTTCGCGTTATCCGGGAAGCTGTGCCCATCCGGCGGGGGATGGAAAATTTTAAACGGCATATATTCGCTGAGTCCTATCCAGAGTATGAAAGCGAGTATTCCGGCGGCTACCGCGAAAAAAGAAAAATCGAACTCAATTTCGGAATAAGACCTGAACCAGTAAATGACAAGGGCCGCCGTTATAAGGGTTTTGGCGACATAAATAAAATAGCCGTGACCGGCGAAGTAACGCGTAAAAGAACCTATTAAAATAAATGTGAAATAAGGTAATATATATGGGATAATAGATTTCCAGTTTTTCATTGATATGAAGATACCAGAATTGCCTCTAAAATCAAAGACATAAAAGACGGGGCGCGCATGTTCGATTTACTGATAAAAAACGCAAAGATTTTCGACGGGGAAGTGTTCCTCGCAGAAGGTTTATCCGTCGGGACACAGGGGCCGAAGATAGTTTATATCGGGAAACTGAAAGAACAGGCGAAGAGGGTTATCGATGCCGAAGGGCTTGTTCTTTCTCCCGGATTTATCGACATACATTCCCATTCGGAATTTACCGTCCTCTCGAACCCTTCCTCAGACAGCAAGATAAAACAGGGAGTCACTACCGAGATAACCGCCAATTGCGGTTCGGGGCCGTGGCCCGTCGAGGGAGCGGCGGGGGAAAGGATAAAAGAAAGGGTAGCGTCGCTGGGCCTTGAACTCGGATGGGATTCCCTCGGAGGGTATTTCGATTCCGTTTTAAAAGCCGGACCGGCAATCAATATCGGAGCGCTGATAGGATTGGGGAATGTCAGGGGTTCCGTGGTCGGGTATGAGAATAAAGTTCCCGGCAAGGAAGAGCTGGGACGTATGAGAGCGCTTATAGACGAGGGAATGAAAGAGGGAGCGCTGGGCATCTCGAGTGGGCTTATGTATCCGCCGGGCGTTTACGCCGGAACGGATGAAGTTATCTCATGCGCCGAAGCCGCCGGCAGGTTCGGCGGCATTTACGCCACCCATATGAGAAATGAATCCGAAGGGCTCGTTGAATCCGTAAAAGAAGCTTTGAAAATAGGAAAAGAAGCGAATATAAAAGTCCAGATATCACATCTGAAAACCGTGGGCAAATCAAACTGGGATAAACTCGAAAAAGTCTTTTCTCTCATAGAGCAGGCGCGCAAAGAAGGGATTGATGTCACATGCGACCGTTACCCCTACACCGCGTCCTACACAAGCCTCGACATAGTCCTGCCGCATTGGATGTTCGAAGGGGGCAACACGAGAGAACTTGAAAGGTTGAAAGATCCTGTTTTAAGGGAAGAGCTCGGGAAATGCCTTGAGCGGGAAAAAAGCGAGAGTTACTGGCACGGCGTGAAAGTCCTTTCCGTTTCGACGGAAGAGAATAAAGAGCTGGAAGGGAAATCGATAATGGAAATAGCCGGACTGCGCGGCAGGAAAGCCGTCGATATTTTTTTCGATTTGCTTATCAGGGAGAGACTTGAGGTTTACGCGGCGTTTTTCAATATGAGCGAGGAGAATATGTTTAAAATCATCAATAAAGATTATTGCATGATAGGGTCGGACGCGGCTTCGAGAAAAGACAGCGGAAAACTCGCGGCCTCGAAAGTTCATCCGAGGGCCTACGGCACATTTCCGCGCGCCGCGGGAAGGTTTGTCAGGGAAAACAGGCTGACACTTGAAGACGCATTGTATAAGATGACAGGGCAACCGTCGAGAAAACTGAAATTGAAAGACAGGGGATTTATAAGGCGCGGCTGGGAAGCGGACCTTACGCTTTTTGATGCGGCCATGCTTGAGGACACGGCGAGCTTTGAGTATTCCCACAGGTATCCGAAAGGGATTAAGTTTGTTATCGTGAACGGCGCGGTTACGGTGGATAATTCCGAATATACGGGTGTTAACGGCGGAACAGTCGTCCGGAGCGGCTGAGCGTTTAATTTTAAAACAGAGAGAGAATCTGTCGATGCGGCGTCTGATTTGCAGTTTATTTATTCTGGCGGTTCTTTCGGGGTGCGCCCGAAGAAGAATCGCTTTCGACACTCTTTTCCTGCGCCTTGCCGAGGAACCCTCTACGCTCGACCCGGGGCTGTCCGACGTTTTTTATTCCG
>JAQUNG010000042.1 GCA_028717725.1 bacterium
TTATTTCATCGGCTATAAGTTTGGGGGTGTCATCTTTAAAACTGACTTTTCCCGCTACCATAACCGGAAGGTTTTTCTGAATGAGGTCAAAATTCTTGTCAAAGGCCGACGGGAAAACAATTACCTCGATCCACCCTTTAAGATCCTCCAGTTTTAACACAGCCATTCTTTCCTGTTTTTTCGTCATTCTCATTTTAACATCCGATACAATTCCACCCACCATAACTTTACTGTTGGACACAGCATTATCAAGAGTCTGGGTATCGGCCGTAGAATATGTTTTTATTATATCCTTATACTGAACTACGGGGTGTCCGGAAATATAAAAACCAAGCAGTTCTTTCTCGAAAGTAAGGAGTTGGCTTTCATGAAATTCTTTAACCTGCGGCAACATTTCAGTTTCAATCGTAACTGTTTCTTCGCCAAAAAGAGCCCTTTGTCCGTTCATTTTTTCCTTATGGACAGCGGATGCCTCGCTTAATTTCATATCAAGCGCTTTCAGAAGCTGATTTCTGGTATAGCCCATACTGTCAAACGCGCCGCATTTTATAAGGCTTTCGACGACTTTTCTGTTCGCGGCTTTGGAGTCCGCGCTGTTCAAAAAATGGGTTAGCGATATAAATTTTCCGGCTGCTTTTCTGGCATTTATTATGGATTCAACAGCAGTCGCTCCAACATTCTTGATGGCCGCAAGTCCAAACCGGATGTTACCGCCCACAACCGTAAAACCCTTGAAACTTTCGTTAATATCGGGAGGCAATATCTCAATACCCATATTTGAACATTCATCTATATATTTAACTATTTTATCCATATCATTAAGTTCGCTCGTAAGCATCGAAGCCATATATTCAACCGGATAATTAGCCTTAAGATACGCTGTCTGATAGGCTATTATCGCGTACGCCTGACTGTGTGATTTGTTGAAACCGTATCCGGCAAATTTCTCTATATTATCAAAAATCTTTTCGGCCAGCCGTTTTTTGATGTTATTCTTTACGGCGCCGCCAATAAATTTTTCCTTTTGAGCTTCCATCTCTTCAACTTTCTTCTTGCCCATAATACGCCTTAAGATATCAGCTTCAGCAAGCGTATAACCTGCAACGGCATTTGCCGCCTGCATAACCTGCTCCTGATAAAGCATGATCCCGTAAGTGTCCATAAGAATGGGTTCAAGGAAAGGATGATCATATTTTATGGGCACCTTGCCGTGCTTTCTTTGAACATAATCATCCAACATATTCATAGCCCCCGGACGAAAAAGAGCAACAAGCGCGTTGATATCTTCCAGGTTCGAAATGCCTATTCTTCTAGCAAGATCCTGCATTCCCGCGCTTTCAAGCTGGAACACTCCTGTCGTATCGGCATTATTCAGCAATTCAAAAGTTTTGCGGTCATCAAAAGATATCTCGTCGATGTTAATCTTTTCGCCTCTTGTTCTTTCAATAATTTTTATGCAGTTTTTTATGACAGTCAATGTTTTAAGACCGAGAAAATCCATTTTCAGAAGGCCATTATTTCCAACATCGTTCATATCAAACTGCGTAATTACTTCATTCTCCTTGCCTTTGCACAGGGGAACATAATTAACAAGAGGCTTATCTGAAATTACGACCCCTGCCGCATGGGTCGAAGCATGCCTGTTCAAGCCTTCAAGTCTCAAAGCCATCTCGAAGAGACGCTTAACTTTTTCTTCCTTATCAACAGCTTCTTTAAGTCTCGGTTCGGTTTTTAAAGCATCTTCAAGCCTGACCTTAGGTCCTTCCGGAACGAGTTTCGCCAGTTTATCCACATCCGCATAAGGCATATTCATAACTCTTCCCACATCTCTAACAACAGCTCTCGCTTTCATGGTGCCAAAAGTAATTATCTGGGCAACGCTGTCTTTGCCGTACTTGCTCGAAACATAATCTATCAATCTTGATCTGTCTTCGTCGGCAATATCAATATCTATATCCGGGGGAGATATCCTGTCTGGATTCAAAAAACGCTCAAAAAGAAGCTTGAATTTAATCGGATCAACATTAGTGATGCCCAGCACATATGCGACTATGCTTCCGGCTGCAGAACCTCTTCCGGGACCTATCGGTATATCATTAGTCTTCGCATAATGAATAAAATCCCAGACTATCAAAAAATAACTGACAAAACCCAGGCTTTCTATGATGTTCATTTCATGTTCAAGCCTTTCCCTGATTTCGGAATCGATTTCCTTATATCTTTTTTTCAATCCGCTTTCACACAGTTCTCTGAGATAACTGTTCTCATTTTTACCCTGCGGCGGCGGAAAAGCCGGATAATGATATGTTTTTTCAAGGGAAAGCTCCAGATTGCATCGGCCTGATATAACAACGCTGTTTTCAACAGCTTCGGGATATTCTTCGAAAATCTTTCCGATTTGGCCAGTATCTTTCAGGTAAAATTCATCCGTCAACATCTTCATCCTGTTTTCGTCGTCCATTGTCATTCCCGTCTGTATTCCAAGCAATATCTCATGAGCCCTGGCATCATCTTTATTTATGTAATGGACATCGTTTGTCGCTACTACCGGAATGCCGGTTTGTTCAGAAATTTTTTTCAGAGCTTTGTTGACGATCTTCTGTTCCGGAATATTGTGATCCATCATCTCAAGATAAAAATTTTCTTTTCCGAAGATATTGGAGTATTCTTCCGCCATTTCAGCCGCTTTCTCCGGATTTCCGTCCAGTATTTCACACGCTATTTCACCTTTCAAACAACCGCTTAACGCTATAAGCCCGCGGCTATATTTTTTCAAAAGTTCTTTATCTATTCTGGGTTTATAATAGTAGCCTTTCAGATAAGATTCGGAACTTAAAACCAGAAGGTTGCGATACCCTGTTTCGTCTTTGACAAGTATTGTCAAATGATAAGAACTGTTTTTTCGTTTATCCAGTTTCTTCTCAAGCATTGAACCGGGCGCAATATACATCTCGCTCCCTATAATAGGCTTAATGCTTTCGGATAACGCCTGCTTATAGAATTTTATTACCCCATGCATATTCCCATGATCGGTAATCGCCAGAGCAGGCATCTTAAGCGACGCGGCTTTTTTCACAATTTTTCCTATGCTGCATGCGCCGTCGAGCAGACTGTATTCCGAGTGAACATGTAAATGGACAAAATTAGATTTTTTAGTCATCTTCCCGCTTTATTTTTTTGTTTTCATTAATACTGCCGCAGCGAGGACATCTTGAATATTCTTCTTCCGCGTCATAAATATAAACAAACGTGCATATCGGACACCTACAGGTTCTTTTAATCTGAGGATTAACTCTTTTTACCTTACCCCTATATTCAAATAAAATCCAGGCAAAAAGAACCAGCCCGAGAGTCAGGCATAGATAAATTATAAAAGCCGTCGAAATATCAACTTCAATCATTCAGCTTCTCACTTATTAATAATCACCGGATGGGTATCGATACTTCCCCATTGAAGAGAATCTGTCATTTTATTCTCTTTAAAAATCCAGTTCTGCACAGCATTAACCCACAATTGATCCATTTCTTTGTTGCCGCAGGATTTTTCCACGATAACATATTTGACTTCTCCCGCAGGAGTCACCCAGAACTTCAGACGTATCATATTAAGTCTTGAATAGTCTTTAAAATCGGCCGGCGAGTCGGGATATTCGACTTTTATGATTTCTCTTCCTTCAAGAGGCCCGGATATAAGAGAATTCGTCTTAACGGCGGCGGAAATAAAATCGACCGAGGATTTACCCCCCGCTACGGAAGGAGCAAAAACATCTTTGAATTCCAATCCAAGTTTTATATTAAATTCCGGTTTCGGCAAAACTTCCGTGACTGAAGAAGGAAGTTTTCTGCCTCTGCTTTTCAGACTCTGCGGCTCGTTATCCCAAATAACCATCTGATGCTCAAATTCAATTTGGGAATCCAGCACTTTCTTTGAAAAACCCGACCTTGACGGCATTGAAAAAAGGCTGTAATCACTTTCGCTTAAAATATCCGTGATTTCCGGTTTATCCATTGTCAGAGGCATTCCGGCAAGGGAAATTTCCACGGGTATTCGCTGCCGCAAATAGAAAGGGTCTTTCCTAACACTGATAACAAAGAATCCGGCAAGATGCCAGACCAGTGAAAGCACAAGCGCCTGAATGAAAATTTTATCTTTAAAAACCATGCCCATATAAATGAGGAAAAAGTCGGTTCCGTCGGACTGACAACTCGACTCTTATTTGTCTTTCTTGGGTTTTGTCGCAATGGCAAGCCGTTTTATGCCGGCATCTTTAATTTCACCCATGATCCTAACAACCAGTCCATGGTTCACCCTTTCATCGGCTTTGATTATTACAATTCTTTCGGGCGTTCTTTTGGCTATCGATTTAAGCTTTATGGAAAGGCTCTCTTCATCGACTTTTTCATCATTGAGAAGTATAGTTTTTTCCGATGTTATGGTAACTATTATATTTTCTTCAGGCTGCGCGTCGCTAACCTTGGAATCGGGAAGATTCACTTTTATTCCGGGTTGGAGGATAAAAGTTGAAGAAAGCATAAAAAATATCAACAGCAAAAAGACTACATCTATAAGAGGAGCTATGTCAAGCTTGCCTTTTTCAATAGTAGTGGTCCTTTTATACTTCATACTCTTCTCCCCGTTCAGAAAGGATATTAACCAGTTCGGTCGCGCTTTTCTCCATATCCAGAACAAGACTGTCAACACGGCTTACCAGATAATTATAAGCGACATATGTTGGAATAGCCACTGTCAATCCGCCAGCGGTTGTTACCAAAGCTTCCCAGATACCTTTAGCCAAATCAGCGGGGTTCAGGATACCGGAAGCCATATGTATTTCCTGAATTTTCATAAAGGCCCTGATCATCCCCGTAACCGTTCCAAGAAGTCCCAGAAGAGGCGTCACATGCGCGATTGTAGCCAAGACAACAAGATTTTTCTCAAAACGGGGAACTTCGTGAAGGCCGGCGTCTTCAATCGCCTCCTTTATCTCTTCTTTTGTTTCCGAATGTTTCAGCAATCCGGCTCTCACTATGTGGGCAACAGGACCCGGAGTCTCATCGCATATGGAAATAGCTTCGGTAATTTTACCTTTTTTGATTATATTCCTGATACCCACCATAAACTTTTCGGTATCGATCTGCGCCCTGTGAAAGTGAAAAAGCCGTTCAATAAAAATCGTCAGCGCAAGGACCGAGCAAAGACCTATCAAAATCATCAACGGTCCACCCTTCATTACTATTTCTAACATTTATGCCTCCTTCCGATTCCAAGATATGATTATAGCATTTCCGCATTCTATATAAAGCAACCTGACAGTCCAAACTAAAATCCGAAAAAACCACTTTTTCTTTTCAATTCGGCGATCCTGCTCGCCGCGTCTCCGCTCAGTATATTATTTTCATCTATCACCTTCTGATAAATTTTGGCGGCTTCTTTGTATTTACCCGTTTCCTCATATTTTTCCGCGGCGGAGTACGCGGCCTTTGCAAACCACTGGGATATATGGGGATATCCATAAACTACCATTATATAGCGGTCTATAGCTTCCTCGTTCCTGCCGAGCTTTTCGTAACAACGCCCTATTTTATAATAAGACTGCGCCACCAACTCCGCATTATCGCAATCAAGCACCGAAGCGTATGTCTCTACGGCTTCCTCAAATTTACCGAGGCTGAAAAGACAATCCGCAATCCTGCCTTTTGTTTCATTGTTAAGATAATTATCCTCTTCGTCCGCAAGTTTTTTAAATATATCTAACGCTTCGCTGAATTTAATCTGCGCCGCAAGACTGTCGCCCATTAGAAATTTGCCCTCTATCCCGAAATCACCTTCGGGATATTTTTCCAAAAGCATTTTCAAAATTCGCTCTGAATCCATATATGCTCCGTTGCGGAAAGAGCTTTTCGCCGCCCAGAACATAGCGTCATCGGCAAGATTAGAGTCGGGAAACTGTTCAAACAACCTGGAATATATTCCTCCGGCTGACTTGAATTCATCCATATTGTAGCGTTTTTCTCCCAGCCAGAACATAACTTCGGCGGTAATAGGAGAGTCGGGATATTTGACTATATATTCTTCGAATATCTTACTCGCCTGTTCTGTATTTCCCATCTGACTGTAACACCACGCGCGTTCATATTCAGCCCTGGCAATCAGGGAACTGTCCGGAAATTTCTCAATCATTTTCGAAAAATAATCAAGCGCCTTCTGATAATTTCCCATAGCGTAATAAGTAACGGCTATCCTGAACATAGCCATATCTTTTAAGTCGGAATCCGGGAAAATATCCAGCAATTTAAAATAAGAATTAAGAGCTTCCTCAAAATTGCCGCCGTTAAAATTCGCCATCCCTATCCTGTACTGGGAGTTATCGGCAAAGGAACTCTGGGGATACTGCGTGATAAGAGCTTCGAAGGATCCTTTGGCTTTGTCAAAATCTTCAAGCTTATAATAACACCACCCTATCTGGAAAAACGCCTGGTCGGACTTTCCGCTGTTATGATAATCGCTTAAAACTTTTTTATAACTTTTTATAGACTCTTCATAATCACCCAGAAAATAATACGCATCGCCTATTTTAAGCTGACATCCTCCTTTGAATTCGGGATCATTGCTGCTTTCCCGCGCCCTTCTGAAATTATCTACAGCGCCGACATAATCACTTTGCCTGAAATACGCCCATCCGAGCCCGTTATAGAAATCTGGTATTTTCGGGCTTTCGGCATACTTACTGGTCAACTCCTTGAAAAGATTCTCGGCTTTCTGATACTCTCCTGTCTCCAGACAGGATTCAGCCAGCCAGTATTTAGCTTTTTCAATGTCCGGGTCATCCTGAAAATTTTTTATAAACATTTCAAGCTGTTCTACAGCGGTTTTATAATCCGCAAGAATATAACTTCCTTCACCTATTCTTAATACCGCATCTTTAAGATATTTCGATTTCGGATAATTTTTGACTATGATAAAAAACCGTTCGATGGACTTGTCGTATTCCTTTAATTCCCAGCGGGATGTGGCTATAAGATAAAGACAATCGGCGGACCAATCTTCATCTTTTTCTTTCTCATACGCCTTTTCGAGATAATCAACGGCTTTTGAATATTTTTCCGAAGCGAGACTTACCTTACCCATCCACAAAAGCGCTTCAACAGCTTCCGGTGAATCCGGAAATTTCGTAATGACATTTTTAAAATTTTCTTCGGCAGAGGAATAATCCTTCAAATTATACTGCATCGCGCCTACATCCAGGAGGCTTTTGGGAAATAACTCGGTCCCGGGAAATTTATCCATAAGGGTGTTCAGGGAATTTATCCCTCTCTCATACTGACCCAGCTGATAATAACACCAGCCAAGAGAATAGTACGCGTGGGAAAGATAGGAGCTTTCGGGATATTCGCTGAAAAGCATCCTGTATGCCGAAACAGCCGCATTATATTCTTTCTGCCTTAAATATGATTCGCCGAGCCAATAAAGCATAGCGTCCCGGAATTCTTTTTCGTGATGCTTAATGAATCTTTGGAGCAGATTAACGGCATTGTCATATTCGCCGCTGTAATAATAACATTCTCCCAGAAGGGCCGCGGCTTCTCTTCTGTTATCGGCTGTGGGATAAGACGCTATGTATCTCTGTAACTGCGTCGCGGCGGCCGAATACAAACCGTCTTTATACGCGGCCTTGGATACTTCAAAAAGTTCTTTTGCCCTTAAATTCGCGGAAGAAAAACCATGACAAGCGGACTGAAAAGGAAAAATCAGGGCACATATCCATAAAAATTTCCGAAAAACCATTTAAGTCACTTCCTTATGAATTCTTTTCACGCTTACCGTCTTACCTGTTTTTTCGTCAATGCGGAATACCGCTCCGCAAACTTTGAGATTTTTCTCGGCGACACCAAATACTGAAGGCGTCTGAGTAATAAATCTTTTCAATACCGCCTGTATATCGCGCCCAAGAACAGACTCAAAAGGTCCGGTCATCCCTACATCCGTAATATACCCTGTGCCCTTGGGAAAAATATTTTCATCGGCTGTCTGGACATGGGTGTGCGTCCCGAAAATACCGCTTATTTTCCCATCCATATACCATGCCAGCGCGATCTTTTCCGAAGTCGCTTCGGCATGGATATCAACCATTATCACAGGCGTTTGTTCTGAAATTTTTCCAGCTATATCAGCCGCTGTTCTAAAAGGACATTCGACCGTGCTCATAAACACTCTGCCTATAAGATTTATAACCCCGATTTTTATCCCGGGTCTTACTTCATAAATCCCGAATCCTTTTCCAGGGGCGGAGTCAGGATAATTCGCGGGCCTTAACAACCTATCTTCTCTGTCGATTATTTCATAAACAGCTTTGTTTTTCCAAATATGGTCTCCGGTTGTAACGACATCTGCTCCCGCATCCAGAAGGAATGCCGTCACTTTGGGGGTAAGCCCGCTTCCAGCGGCAGCATTTTCGCCGTTAACTATACAAAAATCAACGGAATATTCTTTTTTTAACCCGGGGAAAACACGCGCAAAAGACTCCCTGCCCGGTCTCCCGACAACATCTCCTATTGTCAAAATATTTATCATCCGAACTCCCAAAAAGAAAGCATAAAACGTCTATGCCCCATATTCAATAAATATATGAACTCTATTTCGCGTATTCAACCGCTCTTGTCTCCCTTATAACCGTTACCTTAACCTGTCCGGGATATTCAAGTTCATCCTGGACTTTTTTCGTAATATTTCTGGCAAGCAGGACAGCCTCGGAATCATCGACCTTATCCGGTTCAACCATAACTCTTATTTCTCTCCCCGCCTGTATTGCATATGACTTTTCGACACCCCTGAACGAATTCGCTATTTCCTCAAGTTTTTCCAGTCTTTTGATATATGCCTCAAGCGTCTCGGATCTCGCGCCAGGCCTTGCGGCCGAAATCGCGTCTGCGGCTTGGACAAGGATAGCGATCACGGATTTTGGATCTTCATCGCCGTGATGAGCGGCGATAGCGTTTACAACTATTTCTTTTTCATTGAATTTTTTACCCAGGTCTGCCCCAATCTGGGCGTGGGAACCCTCAACTTCATGGTCAACGGCTTTTCCTATATCATGCAATAATCCGGCCCGTTTTGCTAGTTGGACATCTATTCCAAGTTCGGAAGCCATAACTCCCATAATTGAAGCTACTTCTTTTGAATGGTCATAAACATTCTGTCCGTAGCTTGTCCGGTATTTCAGCCTGCCCAGCAAACGAACTTCTTCCTGATGCAATCCGTGTATCCCTACATCAAAGGCTATCTGTTCCCCCGCTTCGCGTATTTGTTCGTCTATTTCTTTCCTGACCTTTTCGACCATTTCCTCAATCCTTGCGGGATGGATTCTCCCGTCGACAATTAATCTTTCAAGCGATATTCTGGCAACTTCTTTTCTTATATTGTCGAAACCCGATAATATTACAGCCTCGGGCGTATCGTCAATAATAACATCGACGCCGGTCGCGGCTTCAAGGGCCCTTATGTTTCTTCCTTCTCTTCCTATAATTCTGCCTTTCATTTCATCATTGGGAAGGGATACCGTCGATATCGTCGTTTCCGAAACATGATCGGCCGCGCACCGCTGTATCGCGAGGCTGATTATTTTCTTCGCTTCCTTCTCCGACTTATCCTTTGTTTCAGTTTCGACTCTTCTTATCAAAGCCGCCGCTTCATGTCTGACTTCATCTTCAAGGCTTGACAAAAGTATTTTCTTTGCCTCATCCTTGCTTAAACCGGATATCTGCTGTAGTTTTGTTTTCTGTTCTTCCATCAGGCCTTCCATCTTTTTAATCTGTTCCTTCAGATGCATATCCCTGTCGGCTATCGATTGTTCTTTTCTTTTTAACTCGGCATCTTTTTTATCGATAAAATCAACTTTTTTGTCCAGGTTTTCTTCTTTCTGCATAACTCTTTTTTCAAGCAACAGCAGTTCCTGTTTTCTTTCTTTTGTCTCCTTATCAAATTCAGCCATAGTCCTGTGCATTTCTTCCTTGGCTTCTATTCTTGCTTCCTTTTTCTTGGCATTCGCCTCCCTCTCAGCTTCATCAACTATTTTTCTGGCTTGCCGCTCATAACTTTTTTTCTGAAACCTCGAAATGACTATTCTCAGCAGATATCCCAAAAAACACGCAGATATGAACATCAGGGATACCCCTAATATATGTTCTTTCGTCAGCTCGAACATCTTAACACCTCCGTATATTTCTCTATTTGTCTGTTTTTGTCCGATTGATTTTTACAACTCTTGCTTCCGTAATAACCAGATCCACGGGTTCATCATGTATTCTCCCGCCTATTTTTTTCAACAATTGAAAATCGAACGCCACCCCTATCCTAAAAGTGTGATTCTTCATCCGTTTTAAAAACCTGTCATAATAACCTTTTCCTCTTCCTATCCTGTTTCCATCCAAATCAAATGCCACACCCGGCAAAACCGCAACTTCAATATCTGCCAGACGGTCAAGAGAACAGTCTTTCTGTTTAGGCTCCAAAATACCGTATGCCCCGGGCATAAGTTCGCCGGCAGAACCTATTTTACCTATTGTCATATCCGCTTTTTTCCCGTCGCAGCTGGGCAAAAAAACATTTTTCCCTGCGGACAGCGCATTATTAATAAGTCTCCGCGTATCGACTTCATCTTTCAGTGAACTGAACAGCAATACAGTAGCCGCTTTTTTATAACGTTCGTTTTTTTCCACTTCCGCGCAAATCCTGCGCGACGCATCGTCTCTGTCTATAAATATCTTTCCTTTTAAAGAGGATATCCAGATTCTCAGTCTTTTGATCCTGTTTTCCACTTTTTAAGCCTCTCCGATATTTTCTTTTCATACCCGTTTTCAGTCGGCCTGTAATATTTTTTCTCTTTCGGCAGATATTCCTGTTTTACATAGCCACCGGGAAACGAATGCGGATATTTATAACCTTTCCCGCGCCCGAGTTTTGATGAGGACTTATAACTTGAATCCTTAAGATTCGCCGGCACTTCAAAAATTTCTCCTTTATCCTCAATGTCATTCCACGCATTCATCACCGCATTATAGGAAGCATTACTTTTTCCGGCACAGGCAACATAAATGGCGGCCTGGGCTAAAATAATCTTTGCTTCCGGCATACCTATGAAACTGACGGCATCCGCAGCCGACTGAGCCACTATCAGAGCTATGGGATCGGCGTTGCCGACATCCTCGCTCGCGCAAATCACTATCCTTCTTGCCACAAACATCGGATCTTCGCCGGAATACAGTAATTTTGCCAGCCAGTATACGGCGGCGTCTGGATCGCTTCCCCGCATGCTTTTAATAAACGCGGACACCGTATCATAATGTCCGTCACCGGAACTGTCATAAAAAATATGTTTCTTCTGCAGTGAATCTTCCACCACTTCACTTGTTATTCTTATCTTCCCTTCCGCTGTAGCCGTTGTTAAAACCGCAATTTCAAGGGCATTCAGGGCTTTTCTCGCGTCTCCGTCGGTAGACCCGGATAAAAAATCCAGGGCATCTTTATCTATCTCAACATTCATTCCGCCAAACCCTTTTTCCACGTCCTGCAGAGCTCTGTCAATAATACCGATTATATCCCGCTTCCCCAATTTTTTCAGTTCAAACACAAGAGACCTCGAAAGAAGGGGAGCTGTGACAGAAAAAAACGGATTCATGACCGTAGCTCCAACAATAGAAATTGTCCCTCTTTCAACATCGGGCAGAAGGGCGTCCTGCTGGACTTTATTGAATCTGTGTATCTCATCGATAAAAAGAACCGATTTTTTTCCTTCGTCTTCAATCCTGCTTTTTGCTTCACATATAATTTTGCGTATATCATTCACATTAGCCATTACGGCATTAAGGCTGTAATAATGGCGGCTGGTAAGATTCGCTATCAGATAACCGAGAGCCGTCTTTCCGCAGCCGGGGGGGCCGAAAAGTATTATCGAGGAAAGATTATCGGATTGTATGGCGCGCCACAATATTCTGCCTTCGGCAACCAGATGATCCTGTCCTACAATCTCATTAAGATTTTTAGGCCTTAATCTATCCGCCAGGGGACGCGCTTTCTCTAATTTGTCTTTTTTCTGAGATTCAAATAATTCCATGATAAAACAGTGGAATTACACAAAAAAACCCCGCGTTTGCCGTTCTCAGCATCTCTTTGGTCATTGTCTCAACAAGTGGGTACTCTCTCTATCCTTCATGTTCGCTTTTCAAGCATACAATCCGGTTTCGAAGACCGAGTTCCCATTTACAATTTGTTGGCTCAAAGAGTAATATGCTACAGATCGAACAACGCAGGGTTATTTACTCTTTCTATAAATAATTTACCACAACTTTAGCTTATTTGCAACGGTTTACTTTCCTGATTTTGCGTCAAGAATAGAGATAATCCTGTTGATTTTCTGTTCAGCCTGCCCGATTTTAATATTGTGTTTCATAATTTCATCAACAAAGTTCAGGCATGAAAGGATTGCGAGTTTCGCAATCGGCATACCGGGACTATCTTTAGCAAGTTCGTTCATCTTTTTGTCGACAACCGCCGCAACTTTAACGATGTGGTCCCTGTCAACATCCCCCACTATGGGATATTCTGTTCCGTAAATTTTAACTTTTACCATATTACCTGTGCTCAAATTACTCTCCTCATGACAATGGAAACCCGTGGAAGAATTAAAAATCCCTTATGCTGCACTTTAATTCCTTTGCCCACCTGTTCACCAGTTTATTGTGTAATTCATCTACCTCCTTATCCGTAAGTGTAGAATTTTCCGATCTGTAAGTTACAGAAATACCGAGACTTTTTTTATTGCCGGGTATTTGTTTCCCCTTATATAAATCAAAGACTTCGATATTCTCTATCAATCCGGTTTTTTCACCGGCCGCCGCTTCAAGAACCTTGCCGTAAGTCATGTTCTCATCTAAAACAAGAGCTATGTCTCTCCTGACGGCGGGAAATCTCGAAAAAGGTATGTATTTCTTTAAACGCCCGTAATGCTTTATCGTTTCGGAAACATCCATCTCGCAGTAGAACACTGTCTGTTCAATCCCGTATCCAAGGCAGAAATCCTTATCCAGTTCCCCTAAAGAACCTACGGATACGTCACCGATTTTTATAAAAGCTGCTTTGTCTTTCCTGAAAGTGATCGAATTATGCAAATCGTATTTGACTCTTCCTATCCTCAAAGAATCGAAAATGTTTTCCATAATTCCTTTAATATCGAAAAAGTCAGCCGCCATGCTGCCTTCCGCCCATCTACTGTCGTACCTGAAACCGGTTATGGCAACGCCTAAAGTCAAAATTTCCTTAGAACCCGAATCGCTTTCGTCACAGGGAAAATAAACCTTACCGAACTCATAAAATCTGAGATTCTTCGCGTCCCTATTAAGATTATAGCCGAGATTTCTCATCATACCCGGCAGAATGGATGTTCTCAGATACATAAGTTCTTCATTTTGGGGGTTCTTTATTTTTAAAGCGTTTTTTTTCGGGAATCCGCAATTTTCCAGATCTTTGCCGCTGACAAAACTAAAAGACACAACCTCTGAACAGCCCGCAGCTCTCAGGCTTTCTCCTATTTTTGCGATAATATCTATATCAAGATAATTTCCGTCGTCAACTATTTTGGATTCCGGCAGGTTTTCAGCTATAGCGTCATACCCGTATATCCTGGCTATCTCTTCAAAAAGATCGGCTTCTTCTGTAATATCATTTCTGAATGTCGGAGCTTTTATTTTTATACTGTTTTTATCTTCGCTTAAAACTTCTATTTCAAGCCTTCTGAAAATGTCACAAATTTCACCCGCCGAAAGCCTTATCCCGAGCAGTCTGTTGGCTTTTTCAACTCTGCAGGCAATCACAGGCCTATATTTTTCCTGTGTCCCCGCTTTAATAACCCCTTTTAAAACCTTTCCTCCGGCAATCTCGGCAATCATAGAAGCAGCTCTGTCCAAAGCTGTTACAACAATACCTATATCGGCGCCGCGTTCAAATCTGTATGAAGATTCCGAAGTCAAACCAAATTTTTCAGATGAATTCCTTATATCCGCGGAATTAAAATACGCGCTTTCAAGCAGAACATTCGCTGTTTTAGAACTTATCTCGGAATTACTCCCGCCCATAACACCGGCTAAGGCAACCGGCCCTTTTTTATCCGCTATCACAAGCAATGTTTCATTCAGGGTTCTTTCAATTCCATCTATCGTTATTATTTTCTCATTTTCCCCGGCTGTCCTTACAGATATATTATCCCCTTTGAGCAGATCCATATCAAAAGCATGAAGGGGATGCCCCATATCCAAAAGTATAAAATTCGTAATATCGACAATATTATTAATCGGCCTGATTCCAGAATTTTTCAGATATTGTCTTAGCCATTCCGGAGATTCCGCGACTTTAACACTTTTTATGATCCTTGCGGAATAAAACGGGCACTTGTCTTTATCTTCTATCTTGACAGAAAAAACTTCGGAAGCTTTTTCGGCGACCTCGGAAAGATTAAAATTCTGTCTTAAGAGTTTCATATTCCTAACCGCGGCTATTTCCCGGGCAACACCCATTACACTCAGACAATCCGGCCTGTTGGGCGTAATTTCCAGTTCAAAAACCGTATCAGAGCCCAAATACTTTGACGCATCAGAGCCTGTCTCCGCTGAATTATCAAGTATAATAATACCCGAATGATCCTTTCCCAATCCAAGTTCATCTTCGGAGCACAGCATGCCTTCGGATTCGAAACCCCTGATAACGGCTTTCCGGAGTTTTGTTCCGTCAGGTAAAATCGTGCCGGCAGAAGCAAATACCGCTTTATCGCCTTTTTTCATATTGTTTGCGCCACATACCACGGTAATTTCATTGTTTCCGGTATTCAGCCGGCAAAGGGAAAGTTTATCGGCGTTGGGATGTTTTTCAACACCAAGTATTTCGGCAACGATTAAACCATTAAGCGCGGGCGGCTTCAAGACCTCTTCAACTTTTGTACCCGACATGGTAAGCAAATCAGCAAGTTCTGAAGATTCTATATCGATATCTATATATCTTTTTAGCCAGCTGTATGGAATTTTCATTTTAAATCCCTTAAAAACCTTATGTCATTTTCATATAACAACCTTAAATCGTCTATGCCAAATTTAATCATAGCTATTCTTTCTATCCCCATACCGAAAGCATAACCGGTATATTCTTCGGGGTCATATCCCACGTTCTTATAAACTCTGGGATCCACCATACCCGCGCCTGAAATCTCAAGCCAACCTGAATTCTTGCACACCTTGCATCCCCTGCCGCCGCAGATAACACATGAAAAATCATATTCGACGCTGGGTTCCGTAAACGGGAAAAAATGAGGCCTGAACCTTATCTTAACATCATTGCCGAGAAGCTGTCTGGCGGAATTATGAAGAACGCCTTTGAGATCTGCCAACGACACATTTTTGTCTACATAAAGCCCTTCTATCTGATGAAAAGTGTGTCCGTGAGTCGCATCGGGCGTATCGTTCCTGTAAACCCTGCCCGGGGCTATTATTCTTACCGGAGGTTTAACCTTCTTCATTATTCTTATCTGAACGGGGGACGTCTGCGTGCGGAGCAAATTTCCGTTTTCAAGATAGAAAGT
>JAQUNG010000043.1 GCA_028717725.1 bacterium
TGGACCACTCCTTCACTGCCAGGAATTACGGGAACGCCGGATTTTTTAGCGATTTTTTTCGCTTCGGATTTATTCCCCATTTTTCGTATCTGTTCCGCGCGGGGACCTATAAATTTTATGTTACAGCTTTCGCATATCTCCGCAAAATGGTCATTTTCGGCAAGAAACCCGTATCCGGGATGAATGGCGTCAACATCTCCGATTTCCGCCGCGCTTATTATGGCAGGGATTTTAAGATAACTTTCCGAAGCGGGCGGTTTACCTATGCATAAGGCCTCATCCGCCAGTTTTACATGCATGGAGTTTTTATCCGCGGTTGAATATACAGCTATAGTTTTTATTCCCAACTCTTTGCAGGCGCGGATAATACGCAAAGCAATCTCACCTCTGTTAGCAATCAATACTTTTTCAATCATTAAAATAAAGCTCCGTAAAAAATGGTTTGGTTATTCAATGCGGAATATCGGCTGTCCGAATTCAACGGGTTCCCCGTTTTCAATAAATATTTCGGCAACCTTTCCGGGAAAATCGGATTCAATCTCGTTCATTACTTTCATGGCTTCGATGATGCAGACAACATCGCCTTTCTTGATAACCTGTCCTTCTTCGACAAAGGATGGAGCTTCGGGGGATGGGGCTCTGTAAAAAGTGCCCACCATGGGAGATGTTATAATATTGCCTTTTTTGGGGCTTGCCGTTCCGGGAGCGGACTGTTCTGGCGCGGGAATATTCTGCGCGCGGGAAATCGTCTGAGCAGGAAGAGGTTCTGCTCCGTGGACAATGGTTTCTATCCGGCCGGCGCCGCTCTTTTTCAGGGCGATTTTCAGACCGTCACGCTCCATTTCGAATTCCGTTATTTCATTTTCCTTCATTAATTTAACTATTTCCTGGATTTCTTTCAGATTCATAAGAAAAACCCCTTTAGTTTAATAGTTCAACAGTTGAGCAGTTCAGTAGTTATAACTAAATTCAGCAGATTAACAGTTAAAAAACAAAAGCAAAATATTAAACTACTTAACTGTTTTTCTACGCTCTCTGTATATAAGAGCCGCCATCCCTTGTATCTACTTTTAAAACATCCCCTTCATTTATAAAAAGCGGCACCTGTATCACGGCGCCGGTTTCGAGTGTCGCGGGTTTTGAACCGCCGCTGACGGTATTTCCCCTCAATCCCGGATCGGTTTTTACTACCTTGAGATCGACGGTTACGGGAAGTTCTATGTTGATTGCCCTGTTGTCGTGCATCATTACCTTGATTTCGGTATTTTCCTTTAAAAATTTAACGGAATCGCCGAGAACTTCCTTATCTATGATAAACTGCTCAAATGTTTCCGAATCCATAAAATAGTAATGACCATGGGAATTATACAAATATTCGACTTGTTTAGCAACAATATAAGCCATTTCGATCCCTTCATCGGAGCGCATTTTCCTTTCCAATAACGCCCCTGTCGAGAGGTCTTTCAGTTTTAAAGTCACTACCGGCGAACGCTGCTGCATTTTCACATGCTGGTATGAGATGACATTATAAAGTCTGCCGCCTAAAATTATGTAATTTCCGTTTCTCAGTTCATTAGCTGAAGCCATATCGGTGAAACCTCCTTAAAAATTATATGTTTCCGATTTCGACAGCAACACCGCCGTTCCTTTTTCAAGAGAAAAAACGTTTTCTATGCGCACGCCTCCTCTTTCCGGAATGTATATGCCGGGTTCGACGGTAAAAACATTCCCGTCGGCAAGCGTATCCCCGCTTTTCGCGGACAGATAAGGTTTCTCATGCACATTTAAACCTATCCCATGTCCGGTGGAATGGAGAAAACATTTTCCGTACCCGCTGGAGGATATGAATTTTCTCGCTTCATTATCCACCTCTGACCCCTTCGCGCCCGGCGCCGCTTTTTCCGCCGCGAGTTTAGCCGCGGTCAAGACAACATTATATATTTTTTTGAAAATGGGTTTTATCTTACCCGTGAATATTACCCTTGTCAAGTCAGAACTATACCCTCCAAAAACAAATCCCATGTCTATCAGGATTATGTCGTTGGAAAGGATTTTGCGCGTATTGCCGTAATAATGAGGTATGGCCGAATTCGCTCCGCTGGCGACTATGGGGTCGAAAGCGCAGCCCTGGGCATTGGTTCTTGACATATTATATATGAGATTTTTTATCTGCCCTTCTTTTATCCCCGGTTTTATTTTCTTTTTTATTTTTATGTAAATATCGTCGGCTATCTGACACGCCGTTTTTATTTTTTTAAGTTCCCGCGCGTTTTTCACTTCCCTGAAGGAAGCAATAAGGTTTCCCCTGTCAACAAGGCGCGCTTTTCTGATATGCTTTTTCAGGCTGTCCAGCGCCCGGACTGTCAGATAATCACCGTTATACGCCAGTCTGCCTATTTTTCTCTTTTCGCACAAACGGCGTATCGTCTCCCGGAAATCGTTTGATTCAACGGCTGTTACTCCGCCTTTTTTCTTCCGCAGAAGTCCGTAGTACCTCGAATCAGTGATAAGCAGCGGCTTCCCGCTTCCTTTAACGGCCAGCAGGACGGCTTTTGTCCCGCTGAAACCCGATAAATACGTTATATTCGCCGGGTCAGTTTCAAGAAAAGCGTCGGCGCCGGCCGATTCGAGAAGTTTTCCGATAAACGGTTTCATTTATTTCCGGCGGTGTGAATCGCGGCAAGCAGTCCGAGTATATAGCTGTATTCCCCGAATCCCGATACCTGGCCCTGCGCCACGGGAGCAATAAGGGATTTGTGCCGGAATTCTTCCCTTTTGTATATGTTGGAAATATGGACTTCGATGACGGGAATATCGAGGGCGGCCACCGCGTCGCGTATCGCCACGCTGGTATGCGTGTATGCCGCCGGATTGATGACAACAGCATTGTACGATTTGTCCGCGGCGCCCAGTTTGTCGACTATTTCGCCTTCATGGTTTGATTGGAAAAAATCAAGTTCCGCGTTTTTTTCTCCGGCTACGCGCAGCATTTTTTTGTTTATCTCTTTCAATGTCCGCGCGCCGTATACATTTTTTTCGCGTTTTCCCAGTAAATTCAGGTTCGGTCCGTTAATGACCAGGATTTTCATCTATTATCTCCTAAATTTTGCTTTTTCCCGTGTTTTAAAAATCAGTTCATCCAATCCCTGCAGTTCGGGTTCGAGCATTTTCGCTTTTTCCAGATTTGAGAGAGCCTGTCCGTAATTTTTTATTTTATCATAAAACAGCCCCAACTGTAGATAATAAAAAGCTTTTGTCGGATAGCAGGAAATCGCCTGCAGGAGTTCATATTCTATCCGGCTGACGGGCAATTCCAGCCCTGAATTCGAATACAAGCCGTTTATGGCCGTCGCGATCTTAAAATGATAATAACCCGTTGTTGGTTCAAGCCGCGAAGCTTCCCTGAAGTCTTCCATCGCCCTCCGGTAATAACCCATATGTTCATAAAGTGAACCCCTGTATTCCATTAACTGCGGGTTCCGGGGATCCGCTTTTATGGCTCTGCTGATGAAGTCGAGAGCCGAGGTCTCCCGCCCTTCCTGAAAAGCTTTATTGGCCTGCTCAAGCAGGTCGGAAGAATCCACTATCGATTTTGAATAAGTGTATGAAAAAACGAACGCGGCGAGGATTACGGCCGTTGATATAAAAATCCCGGTTTTGTTTTTTACGGTGTTTAACCCGGTTTTCGGAAACATATCCCGGTTCCTGGACATAAAAACCGCCGTCAAAAGGACCATCGTCGTGCTTATACCGGGTATATACAGAACGAATTCCCAGAGGCTGTCGATTAAAATACCCGTAATGCCCATAAATATTCCGAACATAAGGTAAGTATCGCTTCCGCTTGAATCCGAATACAGGCATTTTTTAGACATATTGAACAGAATGAGCGCCAGGGCGGCGACATAAAGCCCGAAACCGATCAACCCTGTCTCGGCGGCGACCTGGACATAATCATTATGGGCCATCTGTGTTTCCTGCGCCCCTGCCAGTTTGTATTTCGGGTAAAAAGCCCCGAAAGCGCCGCTTCCCACACCTAAAAACGGATTATCCTTCAACATTCCCCATCCCGCTTTCCAGTAATCGACCCTTACTTTAGCCGAGGGCAGAGGCGCGCTCAGGGAGTCCCCTTTGTATTTCTGGAACAACAGGGCGGAAGAAAGTAATACGGCTATAATCACTAATGCCAGCGCCGACGAGAACGCCTTTGCGCGGAGCTTGTTCCCGAAGCGAAAGAAAGAAAATACCAGATACAGGAACACAGTTACCGAAAAAGCCAGCAGTCCCCCCTTCGAAAAAGTGAGGTATAGTGTGACGGCCGAAGTAAGGGGCGAGAGTATAATACCCGCCAGAGCCGGGAAAAAAAGCATAGGTTTGTGCATATATACCGCGAATAACAATGAACACACGGAAGAGAATATTACGATGTTAGAATATTTCCGAAAACTTTTTTCCCTGACGGTTTTTATGAATACGGAAAGAACAACGGGAAAAGTCATGAGCAGGAAACCCGCCAGCGCGTTGGGATACACGAAAAGAGAAAAGACCCTGTTGCGGGACAGCCTCCCGAGAAGACTGCTCGAAAGGTGTTCGGACAAACCCGTTTTTACTATCCATTCCCTTGTTTCCTGGAGGCCGTAAAAATATTGGTACAACCCGTAAAGCGAGACGAGGATAACGGAAGCGGACAGCACATAAAGTATAAAATCGTATGTTTCCCTTTTTTTAAAATAATTGAAAACCGAGAGATAGACGGCTATCCATGTTATCTGGTTGATGAGCAGGTTCCTGCCTCTCCACGGAACCGCCGAAAAGGCGCTTGACAGGACGGACACGATAAAAAACAAAATAAGCAGAAAGCATATACCGTCTATCAGGAAAGGTTCTTTTTCTGTTATGTTTTTCACAAGCACAAGAATCAATACCAGGAACCACATAACCAGAAAAATATAATTGGAGCGCGGAAACACTATGCCGCTGAAGACAGGCCGGGCGAATACGACGAGGGATATAACGCACGCAACACTTAAATCCAGCACCCTTCCGGGCCTGACCAGCAGGGAAAGCAGTTTAATCTTTTTTTCTTCCATTGCGCGCTCCGTAATATTCAAGTATTCCTATTATGAAAAGGACCAAAAACACCTGGAATAAAATCAGCAGGGATGAGAAAAGGTTATCTATTTCGGGAAGTATTATCGCCGCTATGCCAGTGCACAGGCATATTATATAGATAAATATTATCGAGGCTCTGTAAGAAAACCCGAGTCGCATCAGCCTGTGCGAAAAATGGTTTTTATCCGCAGCGAAAATGGATATGCCTTTATAAATCCTTACGATGATGACAGAAAAAGTGTCGTATAACGGGACCGCGAGGACGAGTATCGGCATCAGAATCGGGAATAAGGTTTTACTGTCCGGGGTATAATAAGTTCCCAGCGTGGTGAATACCGCAAGCATATAACCCAGAAACATACTGCCCGCGTCCCCCATAAAAATAGAGGCTTTGTGAAAATTGAAAAAAAGGAACCCTGTCAGGGTGCCGGCGAATATAAAAAGCATGGATGAAATAAAAAGTTCTTTTGACAGAAAAGATATTACGGTGAAAACCGCGGTCGATATGAGAGCGACGCCCGCGGACAAGCCGTCGGAATTATCCAGCAGATTAAAAGCGTTTATAATCAGGAAAAACCATATATAGGTAAACAGGGCCGAAAGCGCCGTGTTTCCCAGAAACAAACTTATCCTTATTCCGGCCGCAACGGGTATTGTAGCCGCGGCCAGCTGAAGTATGATTTTCGGAAACGGTTTCAAATCGTATTTATCATCATATAGCCCTGCCAGCACTATCAGCAGACCGCCGAGAAATATCCCTGCGAGCTGGGGCAGTTTGGCTGTCATACCGGCGTAATTGGGCAGAAAATAGGCGTTCATATTTTTGACAAAAGCATACCGGGTGTTTACCGCTACAAAGATAACGGAGGCCGCCGTTATCAAAAAAATGTTTAAAAATATGGAAAGCCCGCCCAGCAGGGGGACTTTCCGCGGATGTATCTTGCGGGAAGAAGGATTATCGACAAAACCGGTTTTCAGCGCGGCTTTTCTGCAGATAACCGTCAGCGCCGAAGAAGAAATAACCGATACCGCCATCAAAAGCAGCATATATTTCAAAGGCATCATAAAGCGGATTCCTCCAGATAAAGTTTCTCTATTTCATCGACCATATAATTTTTATCGTAATAAGGCAGGATAAGGGATCTGCCCTTCTGTCCCATATGATATCTTAAGCCGCTGTTTTGCACAAGCTTATCAATGGCTTCGGACAGGAGTGCGATGTCTTTTTGGGGAATAAGATATCCCGTCAGAGCGTTTTTCACCAATTCCCCGGCGCCGTCCGTATCAAAGGATATTACCGGTTTCGAACAGGCATAGGCCTGGGGTATTGTTTTCGCGAGGCCTTCCCTGAGAGAAGTGTGGACCAGTATGTCCGAAGCGTTGATGTAATCCGGAATTTCTTCCGGATCTATGAGTCCGGCAAAAACCGTGTATTTCCCGACGCCGAGTTCTTCGGCTTCTCTTTCCAGTTTAGCTTTTAGTATGCCGTCCCCTATCAGGAGCAAATATATATTATTCGCGCCCGGGTTGAGTCTTGAAAAAGCTTCCAGTATATACTCATGCCCTTTAAGATAAAACAACCTGGCTATTTTACAGATAACGACGGATTTTTCGGGAATCTTAAGGATTGCCCTCATTTCCGACCTCTGTCTGAGGGGTTTTTCATATCTCGCGAGGTCGAAGCCGCTTCTTATTACACGGTATTTATCGCCGTTTACGCATATGCCGGCTGCCATGGATTGTTCTTTCATTGATTCCGAAACAGTAATATATTTATCGGTCAGACCGGAAACGCATTTTTCGCATATCTTATAGAAGCAGTTAAGCGCGCCCGACTGGTGCCTGTGGTACGGTAATCCGTGTATTGTATGTATTATCGTCTTTATACGCGCTTTTTTCGCGGCGAGCCTTCCGAGTATCCCCGCCTTTGAACTATGGGTATGGACTATATCATAACGACCCTCTTTCAGGATTTTGACCAGTTTCAAAAAAGATATGAAATCCGGCAGCGGATTCACCTCCCGCCGCATTTGCGGTATGATTATTATGTTCGCCGCGGTATTCCTCATTTTCTCAAGCAGGCTCCCTTCCGGACCGAGCGCCGGGCCCGTTATCAGAGTGACATCATGTCCTTTTGAGCTTAAGCCCTCCACGCTGAAAGCGGTGTTCTCCTGGGCGCCGCCTATAATCATCCTTGTAATAATATGCGCTATTTTCAGTTTTTTCATATCTTGTATATTATTATCCCCGACCTGTCCTCATAAAATCGGGGAAAAGTCGTTTTCAGCCATTTTAAATATCCGTTCATGTCGTTTACCGGAGTGTATTTATAGGTTTTCATCATCCTTTCCAGTTCCGGTATATTTACCAGAATATACCCGATATTATTATCCAAATAGTATCTCCTGTCAAAAATATCATTCCCTGTCCCGGAAAGAATGCTGTTGTTGAAGACCGTGTTATACAAAGGTATGAATTCGGCGTAATAAGTGCGCGCTTCGCCCAGAAAAAGAACTTTTGTATCGGCGGAGGCATACTTGTTCAGGTGCATCACGGCCGCATAATGGTTATTCGCCTTTTTAAGAAAGTCTTCCCTGTCGCATTGGGAAGCAAACACCTTTAAATATCTTCCCTCCGCGAACAGCATCGCGCAGCTTAAAAAATTAAAGAAAAGCATAAAAGTGATTACGGCTTTCGTTAATTTTTTACAGGTTATACCTGCCGGCAGGTCCGGGAAACATAACGCTCCCGATATAAAAATTATCGGGAAGGAGGGAATCAGGAATCTTATATATCCTTTTGAAAAAACCGCCCAGGAGAGGATTCCGGTTATTATCCAGACCCCCCCGATTTTTGCAAAAGGGTTTTTTAACGAAAAAAGGCAGAATAATGGGAATAACAGAAGCAGGGGCGTTCCGAAATAATCGTTTATGGAGAAATCGGCCAGCGATTTTATATTATCGATTGCCGACCCGGCGGAGCCGTAATGGGATACGGCAAAACGCCTGCTGATTTCGGGTGTCCACCCCCCCGCGCCGCCGAAAATATCCTGGAATATCGGATAGAAAGGATTTTTCGCCGCCATAATATTCTTCAGAATCCACGGAGAGAAAACGAGCAGAACCGTAAAAACAAAAATGAGCGGGCTGCCGATTTTTTTACCGCCGTTTTCAAAAACCAGCAGAACGGATAACACGGGCAGTATCAGGGTAAGAACCGATGTGTATTTTGAACCGAGCGCAAATCCCGCGAAAATACCGCATAAGACAAGATACGGAATCTTTTTCCCGGAAAGATATTCCCATATACACATAAACGCGAGGACAGTAAAAAAAGCGGCGGATATCTCGATGTGCGCGTACATAAGTTCTTTGGTCAACAGACCCGTGATATAAAATGACGCAGCTGCAAGCAAAGCGCAGTTTTTTCCGGCTTTATCCGCCACAAACGCGTATATCGCCCCGAGTATCAAAAGCCCGTACGCGTAATTGACGAATTTCCCGCTGTCCCGGGCAACACCCTGTATGAACAAATAGACCATAGAGATATTGGAAGGTATGTTCATATACATATTATTGTCAAAATACGCATACCTGCCGTTTCTGAGTATCTCTTTCGGTCCGGCGAGGTGGTATTCGAGTGAATCGTATTCAAACGGTGGAAGCGCCGCGCTGAACAGATTCAGCAGAAGCGCGGATAAAAGGAGGATTGCCATAACATACGGGAAATCGCCGGTAACTTTCCGGACTCCGGTTTTTTTTGTCCTCCTGATTAAACAAATTATATAAACGGCGCTGAAAACGGTTAAAAACCAGAAATAACACGTCAAAACAAAATGGGTCGCCCTGAAAAAGAACGCAGTGAGCATTATTGCCGCGGAAAAAACGCCTGAGCCGACTCCAATCGAATAAAGCGCGGTTTTGCCGTCGATGTCTTTCATCCCGAAACAGAACCTTAATATTATATTCCCGACGCAGAAAAAGAACGCGAATATAAAGAGGCAAAAAAACATATGCTTCAGGTTGCCGTATATAAGCGGCCAGTCCGCCTTTTCCGGAAGAAGGGAGCTGTTTTGAATGACGATTTTGAATGCCAGCGGTTCGGACACCCTGTTCCCCGAAAAGAAAACGAACGATACGGCAATGAGACACGCCGCAAAAATCCATTTTAATATACGCTGATATTCCGCGCTATACGGTTTCATCGTAAAGTTTCTCAAAAAGAGGTATTATTTTTTCGCATGAAAATTCTCCCGCCCGCCGCGCCGCGTTTCTGCCGAATTCCGACCTTAAATTTTTATTTTCGGACAGCATCGAGATTTTTTCCGCCAGGTCTGCGCTGTCTCCCGGCCTGACAAGGAAACCGGATTTGCCGTCTTCAACCAATTCATTCAGCCCCGCCACGTCCGAAACTATCACCGGTTTGCCCGACGCCATGGCTTCCAGCGCCGCTATCCCGAATCCTTCCCAGAGCGAAGGCATAACAAAGATATCGAGTTTCTTAAGATATGCTTTGACATCGCCGACAAAACCCAGCATCTTGACTTTTCCTTTCAGTCCCGGTTTATGTATCCTTTTTTCGATGTATCCTTTCAGGGGCCCCGAACCGCCGATGAAAAAACACGCCCGGGGATCGCGGGATATTACGATTTCCGCCGCTTCCAAAAAATATTTATAGCCTTTCTGCCTGTGAAGATGCCCTAGGGAGCCGATTAAGACGGTGTCTTTTGCGGCGGCGGAAGCCGCATCAGGCGAATATTCCTCCGCTTTTATACAATTATAAATTACCGAAATCTTGCCTTCCCCTATCCCCACCTTGTCGACGAGGTATTGTTTTACGCCGTTTGACGAAGCGATTATCCTTGCCGTGAATCCGGACAGGTATTTTTCGAGAAAACTGAAAGGGAAGAGTTTTTTATGGAAATATATATTTTGCTCGGATGAGATAATTTTTCTGACCCCCGCGAACCTGGCGGCAAGCCGGCCATAAATCTGCGAAAGGACAAGATGTGTATGGATTATATCCGGAGATATCGTCTTTATTGTATTGACCAGTTTCCCGAATGCAAACACATCGAAATTCCCTATCATGGGGATAACACGGCATTTTATCCCTTTCTTCTCCATATAATCTTTCAGGGACGAGCTCCTGTCTTTGCCTCTGTCTAAAAAAACCACCTCGTTTATAAACCTGTCCTTATTAATCTCTCCAATAAGAATTTCGAGAAGCTTTTCGTTTCCCCCGATATCCATGCTGTTTATGATGTGTGTTATTTTAGTCATTTTCGCCAACCCTGTATATTTCTATGATGGGCCCCGCTTTCCTTACGCTCCAGAGGGCAAAAATTGAAAACCTGACTTCTCCGGGTATCATCGCTTCGTAAAAAAAAGGCGCGCCGTTAGAGGGTGTAACCGCATAAACCGGTGCTGCTTGCTTTTTCGCGTATTTGTAAAGCGGATCATTTCTGTCTTTATCGAACTGCCTGTAGAGGAAAATATATTGTATTCCTTTTTTTTCAACCAGTTCTTCCACCGGCAGATTTTTCCAGAAGTCGTATTTATAAAACGAGTATTCGGGTTTAAGGACGATATTTTCCCGGAGACGTGTTTTATCCCTGTCTCCTAGCGATGCGGGATCGTTCGATATATTATCTTGTATGGATGCCAGGGTATATGCGAATTCGGGACAATGTTTCTCGGTTATGACAGCGGTCCCATCGGGTATGTGCTCTGTTATCCATACCGACGCATCGTCTCTTGTGTCTCCGTTCGCAAGAATCCAGTTATACCTTAAGCACTGCGCGGCGCTGAATATCAGAAGAATTGCGATAACACCCGCAAATGCCTTCCTGTGTTTTCCTTTGAGGCTGAGCAGCATGGCGTTTATATAACAGGCCGCAACCGCGCCCATCAGCGGAATAAGGGGCATCTGGAACCTTCTGTAAGTCTTGTCATACATACCGAAGACGGTTATGAAAATTATCGCGAAGGGAATGACCGGAGAAAAAAGTTTTTTTTCTTTTTCATTTTTTCCCCCGGAAAAAACCAGGAAATAAATTATTCCCGCGAGAGCAATAAGCGAAAGCGCGGGATCATAGCCGAAAAATCCTTTTGCAATCTCGGCAAACCCCATTCCGTGAAATCCGAATTCGAAGGCGTCATGATATCCGCCCGAGAGAGTTATGTCAAAAGTCCCTCCCCTCCCGCCGACAGAATCAAAGAAAGAAAATAAAAGGTACGGATAACCGATTATAAACGAAACTGCGATAAACACCCCCGCGCACCATAATAAGGGCCCCGCGAATAATTTCGCCGCGCCTCTTTTAAATCTCAGTAAATGAGCCGTAACAGGTATTGATAGAACAAGAAGTCCGCTCTGCAGAACACAGAAAGCCAGGCCGCTGAATAAACCGGCTTTAAGGTAATCGTTTCTTTCGCCTCTTTTCAAAATGGAGACGGAGTAAAACCACGTCATGACGGCAAACATCGCCATGGGGATATGAGGCCTCGCCTGGTGCGCGTACTGCCAGAAAAGAAGCGATGTCCCGGAAAAAATCATCGCGAATATACCCGCCCTATCCGAGCACTCTTCCGAAACAACACGATATGTGTAATATACCGCTATAATCGCGGAGACCGCTATGCAGATATTGGCGATAATATAAAACACAGAAATGTTATTGACCGCGAATACCAAAAACTCATTAACGTTTCCGAAGCCCGATTTGAACAAAATACCCGCAAGATAAACTATTCCATAAAAGAAACTCAGGACAAGAGAAAGGAACAGCGGATATTTCGAAGGCTCTTTCAGTATATCCGACGGGTTATGGACGAATCCTTCGCACAGTTTAAAAGCCTGCCTGACCATTTGCACATCCTGGATATAAATCCTCGGATAGCCGTAATCATAAGGATATACGTATCCGAAAAACAATAATATAAGTATGGCGATCGCCGCGAATTTATATTTCATTTTAAGTTTTCCTGAATAATAATTTTATCATTTCGAGAAAATCCAGCAGATATTTTGCCGAATATTTTTTTATGGACTTCCATGAGCGCATCCTTAAAAGAGCCGTTTTTATAACCTTTGCCGAAAAAAGGTATTTAAGCGAACTTCTGTATTTAAGCCGCCTTAACTCCGAAAACCCGAGCTGCCGCTGTATAAGCAAGGGAGTGTAAGGATCTCTTCCCAGTGTAAGATTATCGGCGCAGTAATAATTTTCGCTCCATCTGAAGTTTTCGGGGATACATCCGTTCTCAAGCGCGAATCTTTCGACTTCTGTGCCGGGCAGTATGCTCACGCCGGTGCTGAAACGCGCTATGTCAAAATTACGCCTGTTTTTGTTGTAGAAATTCAATGTTTCTTCCGCTTCTCCATAAGTCTCTCCCGGATGCCCCGAGAGGAAAAACGCCTTAGTCTTTAAATCCAGCTGTTTGCACCAGCTCATAACATTTTCGACCTGCCGGAGGTTGATTCCTTTGTTTATATTTTTTAACACATTTTCGCTCGCGGATTCTATCCCGAACGAGACATAGTAACAGCCGGCTTCTTTCATCCGCTTGAGCCTGTCGAAATCAACCGTATCCACCCTTATCTCGCAGTACCACGGAAACTTCATGCCCCGTTTGTTGATTTCAGAAAGAAGTCCTTCAATATGGGCTCTGTTGAAAGTCAGAGTATCGTCAAAAAACCATACGCCCTTTGCGCCGTATTTATCAAAAAGGTGTTCAATCTCGTCCAGAATGTTCTCGGGCGACCTGCAGCGTATTTTAAGCCCCCACATCACACTTGTGGAACAGAATGAGCAGCGCGCGGGACATCCTCTTGACGTCATTACAAGCGCGGCGGGGATATCCAGCCACGGAAGGACCTGTTTGTAATCCTCTATCTCAAGGAGGTGGTGCGCGGACATTGGCAGTTCATCCAGGTCTTTGATGAATTCCCTTTCGGGATTATGTACGATTTCGTTTCCCCTTCTGTATGAGATGCCGTTGATAGTTTCTAACGCGGTTGTGCTTATTTTTATCCCGTCCCCCCCCAGTTTGTCCAGAAGCTCAACTATTGTTTTTTCGCCTTCTCCTCTGCACAGGATATCAATCGCTTTGACATGCGAAAGAGTATCTTCGGCGGTAAAAGTGGCGTGTATCCCTCCCATTACCAAAGGCACGTCCTTCAGGGCTGTTTTAAGAATGTTCGCGGTCCTGAAACAGTCAAATCTGTTAAATGTTGTGGCTGTAAGCATTATTATATCCGGACAAAAATCTGCGACATCGCGCAAAAAAGCTTTTTCCGTGTAAGATTTTTCTTTTATCTGCCTCAACATGCAGTCTATTATCTTTACCCTGTGGCGGTGTTTCTCGGCGACGGCTCCAAGCATCGAGAGCCCCAGCGGGGGCATAATCGACTTGCTCAGCTCAAAACCGTAAGCAAGCGGGTTAACAAAAAGGACCTTCATACCCTAAACTCTTTCTCCAGATAAAACCATACGATAAAAAACCAAGCGAAATTCATGACGGTCAGAACAGCCGACATCACGATGGATGATGCGATCATCCCGTAAGCCGGAACAAAAATCAGGCTGAACCCCACAAGCGCGGCGGCCGCGATAAAATTCATCGCGGTGGAAAGCTGGGGCCTGCCTATGGACAGAAAGAAAGGACGCGACCATCTTACTATGGCCGTCATCAAAAACCCCGGGATAAGAATGCGCACCGCTATCGATGATGCGACATATTCCGGCGGATAAAATATTTTTATCACAAATTCAGGCTTCACAAACATAAACAGGGCCGCCGGAAAAACAACCGCAAAACAAAACATAGATGTCTTTTTCAATATATGAAGATACTGTTTTTTATCTTTAATCTGGTAAAGCTTTGTAAGGACCGGATAAAGTATTTCCTGGATGGGTGCGACAAGCACAGGCAGAAGAAGCGCAAGGCTTTTCCCTATCTTGTAAAAACCGGCTTCCCGGGGAAGCCTGAAATAGCCCAATATAACTATGTCCATTTCCGTCCACATAGATTTTACCGTGGAAGAAACAGCGGAGTGGAAAGAGAAACGCGCCATGCTTCTGAAAGGAAGTTCCGCGAACCCGGATGATTTTACACCGCCGATATTGGCTTTAATTTCCCTTGCGGAGAGAAAAACACCCGCGATAAACGAAACAGCGCCCGCGGCGGCAAAACCCGCGAGAATCCCCGTTACGCCGAATTTTATGAGGCATACGGGAAAAGCAAGCCTTAAAATATTTTTGAGTATCCTCGTGTAAGCTATATAGTTGAATTTCCTGAAAGACTGGAGTATCCCGTTGTAAGAACCTTCAACCATCAGGAAAAAAAGCGCAGGGAGGTAAAGGCGCATCATACGCGTAAAATCGGGTATATGCCTGAAATACTTCCCGATTACGGGAGCCATAAAAAACAAAACCGCCACAAAAACAAGAGATATTACGGTATCCAGGATAAGCCCGTATTTGCACACCGCTTTTGCAAGCGATTCTTTGCCCTTTACCCTGAATTCTATGGAATACCTGACGATTGTTTCTTCTATTTTCAGGTCGAAAAAAAGAGAAATCACGGAGGCGGCCGCTATTACGGTGTAAAGCGAACCGACAAGGGAGGGAGAAATCATCCTGGCCAGTATGAGCGTAAGCAAAAACCCGCCGCCGGCGGCGGTCAAATT
>JAQUNG010000044.1 GCA_028717725.1 bacterium
GCTGCTGATAATAGCCGAAGATGTGGAAGGCGAGGCTCTCGCGACACTCGTGGTGAACAAGCTTCGCGGCACCCTGCACATCTGCGCGGTAAAAGCTCCCGGTTTCGGAGACAGAAGAAAAGCAATGATGGAGGATATCGCGATACTGACAGGCGGAAAATTCATTTCCGAAGACCTCGGAATCAAGCTGGAAAATATCACGCTGGACGATCTCGGCAGCGCAAAGAAAATAACGGTCGACAAGGAAAACACGACCATAGTCGAAGGAGCGGGAAAGCAGAAGGACATAAAAGCCCGTGTGGAACAAATCAAGAAAGAGATCGAACAGTCGACTTCGGATTACGACAAAGAAAAGCTTCAGGAAAGACTCGCTAAGCTCGCGGGAGGAGTCGCGGTTATAAACGTTGGAGCGGCGACCGAAACCGAAATGAAAGAGAAAAAAGCGAGAGTGGAAGACGCTCTGCACGCGACAAGAGCGGCTGTCGAAGAAGGTATCGTTCCCGGCGGCGGCGTCGCTTTAATAAGGTGCCAGAAAGCGCTTGAGTCCCTGAAGCTCGAAAAAGACGAAGCTATAGGTAAGGACATAATCTTCAAAGCAATCGAAGAACCTTTGAAGACACTCGCCAACAACGCAGGAAAAGTCGGAGACATCATTGTCCAGGAAGTTAAAAAGAAAAAAGGCAACGAAGGATACAATGTGGATACCGACATTTATGAAGATATGTTAAAAGCGGGTATCATAGATCCCAAGAAGGTAACGAGATCCGCTCTGCAGAATGCCTCAAGCATAGCGGCTTTGATGCTGACCACGGAGTCTATAATCACAGACCTGCCCGAAAAAGAACAGCCTATGCCGGCCGGAATGCCCGGAGGCGGAATGGGCGGAATGGGCGGAATGATGTAATCTGCGGCTCAAAAACCCCCGGCGGCCCGCCGGGGGTTTTTTTTAAATAAATCTTTCCGGCGTCTTGTGATAAAATGAATGATATCCCGGTAAGACAGGAAAACTTTTAATATGAAACCAGATAAATTCACGCTGAAAGCTCAGGAAGCTATAGGAGAAAGCCAGTCACTGGCAATAGGCAAGGGGAACCAGGAAATCAGTGAGTTTCATCTCATGATTGCCCTTATGGACCAGGAAAACGGAATAGTTTATCCTCTGCTGCAAAAACTAGGAACCGACATCAATTCCCTGAAAGCGGAACTTTTAGAAAAAATCGACGCATTCCCTTCGGTCGAGGGCAGTAATGTTTCAACTTATTTCTCTCCGTCTTTGCACAAAACCATAATAAATGCAGAAAAAGAATCTTCGGACCTCGGCGATGAATTTATTTCGACAGAACACATCCTGCTTGCCCTTTCAGATACGGCAAATAAAGATTTTTCCGGATTGCTTCAGAAATACGGCATCACAAAAAAACCGGTCCTGAAAGCCCTGAAGGAAATGCGCGGAGGGCAAAAAGTAACAGACCAATCTCCCGAAAACAAATATCAGGCGATTAAGAGATTCTGCAGAAATTTCACGGATCTAGCGACATCGGGGAAATTAGACCCCGTGATTGGCAGGGATGAAGAAATAAGGCGCTGTATACAAGTGCTGAGCCGCAGAACAAAAAACAATCCGGTGTTAATAGGGGAACCGGGTGTGGGCAAAACCGCTATCGTCGAAGGACTGGCCCAAAGGATAGTTTCGGGCGATATACCCGAAGGGCTTAAAAACAAGCGCCTGCTGGCGCTTGACGTCGGGGCTTTGATCGCGGGCGCAAAGTTCAGAGGCGAATTCGAAGAAAGACTTAAAGCCGTGCTGAAAGAACTTGAGTCCGACGGCGGACAAAGCATACTTTTTATAGATGAACTCCATACAATTATCGGAGCCGGCGGCGCCGAAGGGGCGGTTGACGCCTCCAACATGCTAAAACCCGCGCTCGCGAGGGGCGAACTAAGGTGCATGGGCGCGACAACTCTTGACGAATACCGCAAGCATATAGAAAAAGACGCGGCCTTCGAAAGAAGATTCCAGCCGATTTATGTAGGGGAACCGAACATAAAAGACACACTGGCCATACTGCGCGGCATAAAAGAAAAATATGAGATATTCCACGGAGTGAAAATAACCGATTCAGCTTTGATAGCAGCCGCGACTTTATCCGCCAGATATATCACCGACAGATTCCTGCCGGACAAAGCCATTGACCTGGTGGACGAAGCCGCTTCAAAATTGAGGATAGAGATAGACAGCGTGCCAACCGAACTAGATGAACTCCAGAGAAAAATCATCCAGCTGCAAATTGAACGGGAAGCGTTAAAAAAAGAAAAAGACGCCCCATCGAAAGACAGGACAAAAAAACTCGAAAAAGAGATAGCGCAACTGCAGGAAGAAGCAAACGGGATGAAAGCAAACTGGCAAAGAGAAAAAGAACTCATAAATTCCGTCAAAAACATAAAAGCCGAGATCGACAAAGCAAAAGTCGAAGAACAGAAGGCGGAACGCCGGGGCGACCTTGAAAACGCTGCCAGAATACGATACGGGACAATACTCGAACTCCAGAAGAAACTGGATGAAGCAAACGGCAAAATCGCTTCCATCCAGAAAAAGAGCAAGTTCCTGAAAGAAGAAGTTAACGACGAAGATATCGCAAAAATCGTTTCCAGATGGACAGGCATACCGGTTACAAAAATGCTTGAAGGAGAAAAAAACAAACTTCTTAATATGGAAGATAATCTGAAAAAACGGGTCGTGGGACAGGACGAAGCCGTTAAAACCGTATCAAACGCCGTGAGAAGAAGCAGGGCCGGAATCCAGGATGAGAACAGGCCGCTGGGTTCCTTTATCTTCCTCGGACCTACCGGCGTGGGTAAAACCGAACTGGCAAAGGCTCTTGCCGAATTCCTCTTTAATACGGAACACGCCCTTGTAAGGATAGATATGTCCGAATTCATGGAAAAACATTCTGTATCCCGGCTGATCGGAGCTCCGCCCGGATACGTGGGATATGAAGAAGGCGGCTATCTTACCGAAAAAGTCCGCAGAAGGCCTTACTGTGTAATACTGTTCGATGAAATAGAAAAGGCTCACCCTGATGTATTCAATATATTGCTCCAGATACTCGAAGACGGCAGGCTGACCGACGGCAAAGGCAGAACCGTGGATTTTAAAAACAGCCTGTTGATAATGACTTCTAATATCGGCAGTTCCCTGCTCCTGGAATCACGGGAAAATAAAAATGTCCTGGACAGCAAAATAAAAGACTTGCTGAAAACATATTTCAAACCCGAATTTCTTAACAGAGTGGATGATATCGTTATATTTAATAAGTTGTCCGGCAAAGAGATAGAGAGTATTGTAAATATTCAACTGCAATATATACAAAAAGCGCTGGAAAAAAAGAGAATATCTCTGAAAGTATCGCCTGAAGCGCTGAAACTCCTGGCGGAAGAAGGCTATGACGCCCAGTTCGGAGCCCGGCCTCTGAAAAGATTGATGCAAAGGGAAATTCTGGATAAAATCGCGGTCGGCATACTCGACAATAAATATTATCAGGGCTCGGATATAAAAGCCGTAATCGACAAGAAGACAAAAAAAATCGATTTTGAAACTAATTAAATAATATCTGGAAATTACCCCGCTCAGCCCTTATAATTTTTATTTATATGGACACCATACAAAAGATAAAAAAACAGAAAAAAATACATCCACCGAGAATAATCTTTTTTTCCTATCTCTGCGCTATTATGATAGGGGCTCTTCTGCTTGAACTTCCCCTTTCCACGGCGGGTGAGAGCCGGCTGCAATTTGTCGACGCTCTTTTTCTTTCCACTTCCGCAACCTGCGTAACCGGACTCGTGGTAAAAAATGTGGGTTCGGACCTGTCTCCGTTCGGCCAGATGGTAATCCTTGTTTTAATACAGATAGGCGGACTCGGAATAATGACGCTGTCAACTTTCTATCTGACAATAATAGGGAAAAGGATATCAATGAAAAACCAGCTTATAATAAGAGATACGCTGGACAAAACAAAAGGGATAAGTGTTAACAAATTAATCAAATCGGTCTTATTGTTCACATTTATCGCGGAATTTCTCGGCGCGCTCCTGCTGTTCGGAAGATTCAAGATCCTGGGCAGCCCGGCGGCTCCTTATACATCAGATATCCAGATAGCGTATTATTCGATTTTTCACTCCGTTTCCGCGTTCTGCAACGCGGGATTCACGCTTTTTAACAATAATATGGAATTTTTTGCCGGAGACAGCTTTGTAGTCCTCACCATGGGAGCCTTAATAGTACTCGGAGGTCTGGGGTTCCTGGTCGTCTTCAACCTGCAAAACCTGAAATTTTGGAAAAAGGACCGGCTGTTGAAAGGGAAGTTAAGCCTGCATTCCCAAACAGTCCTAGTGTCAACCGCCATTCTTCTTATTCTGGGTGCTATGGTAGTAGGTTCGATAGAATGGGATAATACATTCAAAGATTTTTCCGCCGCGGGAAAGATCCAGGCCGCTTTCTTTTGCTCAGCCACTCCGCGCACTGCGGGTTTCAATATCGTAAACACAAACTCAATGAAGACAGCCACTCTTTTCTTCATGATGTTCCTTATGTTTGTCGGAGCGTCTCCGGGATCGACGGGAGGCGGAATAAAAACATGCACGATTGCAATCCTCATAGCCACAACATATTCGATCATCAAGGGAAATCCCAATGTCACGATATTTAAAAGAACCGTGCCCCAGAGAGTAGTCCAAGAGGCTATTTCAATAGTGGTAATATCCGTTTATATCATCATGGTGGCAACCACCCTGCTTCTTATAACCGAACAAACGTCTGAAGTAAGGAGTATGGTAGCAAACGGCTATCTGGTCAAAGTTCTTTTTGAGGCAATATCCGCTTTCGGAACCGTAGGATTATCAACAGGGATAACTCCTTATTTGTCTTTTACCGGCAAGTTCCTGATTATAATAATTATGCTTGTGGGCAGGATAAGCCCTCTGGCAATAGCGCTTATAGTTGGAAAAAGAGAAGATTATCCGTCGATAAAATATCCTGAAGAAACTGTAATGGTTGGATAAAGGAGGTTATATGCAGTTCGCAGTAATAGGAGCGGGAAGATTCGGCACAAGCGTCGCGCAGGCCCTCAGCCAAAAAGGATGCGAGGTCCTCGTAATAGATTCAGACCCTGAGAAAGTACAGGAAATCAATGAAATAGCAACTCACGCCGTTACAATGGACGCGACTGACGATAAAGCCCTTAAAGCAGTAGGAATAGAAAATATCGATGTCGCCATTGTATCCATAGCCGAAACCCTTGAATCCAGCATCCTGGTGACAATGATACTGAAAGAGCTGGGAGTTAAAACGGTTATCTCAAAAGCCAGGACACTGCTTCACGGCAAGCTTCTGCAGAAAGTCGGAGCGGACAGGGTGATATTTCCCGAAAGAGATATGGGCACCCGTCTGGCAAACAATCTTGTTTCCCCTGATATTTTCGAGCAGATTGAAATATCCCCCGGTTACAATATAGCTGAGCTCGAGATTCCGAAAGCTCTTGACGGAAAGACCTTAAATGAAAGCGGCATAAGAAAGAACTTCAATATCAACGTGATAGCGATAAAGAGCAAAAATGATAATAACCCCAAGGGTAAAATATCAATCAACATCACACCGACACCAAACCATCTGCTGAAAGAAGGGGATGTCATCGTCGTTATCGGGGAAACCGATAAAATAGAAAAATTCAAAGAACTGTAAAATTCCACCGGAGAAAGTAAAATGAAAAAAATATGTTTCGCCTCAATGGTAATGTTAGCGGTTTTGTCAACGTATTCCCACGCTTTATTCGCCCCTTCCTCCGGGAAAAACATTACGACAACAGTCGGCAATTTCGCGGAAATTAACTCTTCAATAAAAGTGCTTGCCGTGCTTCCGATGGACAATGAAACCGCAAAAGAGGAAGCGGGGGAGTGGCTGAGAAACGCGCTTATCGAAGGATTTGAGTCTTACAGTTTTTATCTTGTTCTGAACCATGAAACAGTGGACGCCAAATTACGGGAAGCAAACATAACAGACATTTATTCATGCTCTCCCCAAAAACTCGGGGAAATACTCGGTGTGGAAGGACTGGTCTACGGGCGCATAACACTTTTTAAGGAAAGTGTGAATATAGTATCGGCTTCCGTAAGGACCGGCGCCCGGATACAGGTCGTACACGCGCCTACGGGCAGGGTAATATATGACTCCCAGCAATTCGATAACACAAAAAGTCTTACTCCGGGCGGAATAATATTTGCTTCGCTTGCGGCAACAGGAAACCTTCGCAACAACTTACTGAAGAAGTACCCCCTGAAAAAGAAAGTCGAAACATACAAGAGGGTCCGTTAAGGGAAAACTCAGAGTCCGCCTTTTTGGTCGATGATTTTTCTGAGTTCGAGAAGGGCTTCGGGAACACCTATATCTCCCCAGTATCCCTGAAGCTCATAGCCCCTGACATCAAGTCCGGACTCAATCATCATTATTATGGCATCGGTAAGTTCATATTCTCCTCTTACCGATTTTTTAAGTTTGGATGTGTAATCAAATATTTCAGGCTTAAAAATATAAATTCCGGCGTTTTCCAGGTCGGAAACAGCGGTTCCCGATTTGGGTTTCTCAATAAGCCCGCTGACCCTGCCGTCAGGACCTAAAGCGACCGCGCCCCCTCCGGATACATCCCTAACTTTTTTTAAGGACAGAAGCGCCGAACACCCGGTCTCGTTGAAATAATCTGCTATCATGGGATAATTGTCATGGGTAGTCAATACATCCCCGTAAGAAAGAAGAAACGGGGAATTGCCTATAAAGTCCATGGCAAGTTCCGGAGCTTTTCCTGTGCCATCCTGGACAAGCTGGTGTTTATACGTGATATTAACACCGAATCTGATGCCGTTCTTAAAATATCCCTCAATCACCTCGGCTCTGTATCCGGTTATAATCAGGATTTCTTTTATGCCCATATTTTTAAGGGAGAGAATGATATATTCCAGTATGGGAGAGCCGTGAGCTTCAAGCATAGGCTTGGGACAATCTCTGGTAAGATCCTTCATCCTTTTGCCCTTGCCCGCGGCAAGTATAACTGCCTTCATATCGCAATACACTCCGAATCCTTTTGGATAAAACGCCTCAACACAATAAGGAAGCATAATAGTAAAAGGCCCGGGGCAAATCAAGTTTTAATTTATCCCCGTTCCATCTTCCGGTATTTCATGCCGCGACACTGAGGCAGAACCGCTTATAAAAAAAGTTGACATGTTGGAATATATAATTCAAAATGATTTCTCCGGTTAATATCAATTTGTCATATAATATTATGTTATATTATTGTAATCGAAAGGAGGACTTAAAAATGTCCAGAATCATTATCTCGGCAGCGGTAATCGCGCTGTTAATCTTTTCCTTCTCGGGATGCGCCAAAGTCGATAAAACAGATGTCATCAAAATCGAGGTCGCTTTCTGGGGCGCTCCTGAAGAAAAAGAAATAATCACAGAGACAATAAAAAAATGGGAAAAAGAGCATCCCAATATTAAAGTCATACTGAATCACATAGCCGCGGGCGGATACAGCTCAAAAATTTTAACCAGAATAGCCGCCGGCTCCGCTCCCGACATAATGTTCGCCGAAGTCAATATCTTCACTTCCTTTATGGAGAAAGGCGCATTTCTTGATCTGACGCCTTTTATAAACAACGACCCCCTAATATCCATAGATGATTTTTTTCCGGAGGTAGTGGACCGTTTCAGGGTTGACGGAAGATTATACTGCCTGCCCAGGGACACGGCTCCTTTCGCATGTGTTTTTTACAATAAATCTATTTTCGACGCCGCGGAAATACCGTATCCCACAGATGACTGGACTTTGGATGAAATGCTCGAAACAGCAAAAAAACTGACTATCCGAAAAGGAAATTCTATTACTCAATACGGCTTTTATTCATGGTGCTGGATGAACTTTATATATTCATTCGGGGGAAGCATCGTAGATAACGTCAAGAATCCATCTGAATTCACTCTGAATAAACCGGGCTCCATCGAAGGCATACAGTTTTATTCCGATTTAATGAATAAATATGAAGTAATGCCCAGTTCCACCGCGCTGGCGAATATCGGCATGGCGTTATGGGAGCTGTTCTCATCCGGAAAACTTGCGATGTATTCATCCGGCATATGGGAAACCCCGCAATTCAGAAAAATATCGAATTTCGACTGGGATGTGGTAATGTTTCCCAAGGGGCCTTCCGGAATACGCGCTTTCGGAACGGGAGGTTCGGGATACTGCATTTATAAAGAAACAAAACATCCAGAAGAAGCATGGATGGTCTTGAAAGCGTTAAGCGGCGCTGAAGGGCAGATCAAATTAGCCGAAGAAGGGCTTGCCCAGCCTGCGATGAGAGAATTTGCCGAAGGTCCCGCATGGGCGCTCAGCCAGAAAAAGCCGAAAAACAAAAAAATGCTCAACGGAGCCGTCAAATACGTTATCTATGAGCCTTTCACCCCAAAATGGAGGGAAATACAGGACAACGTCATAATGCCAAATCTCGATCTCGTATTCAACGGAAAGAAAAAAATGGCTGAGATTGCGCCTGAAATAGACAAAAAAGCCAATATATTACTTAAAGAAAAGTAAGCAAATTCATGAATATTTTACTTGCGGCAAGCGAAATAAGCCCTTTCGCCAAAACAGGCGGTCTGGCGGATGTTGTGGGTTCTTTGCCACGCGAACTTAAAAAACTCGGCCATGATATAAGGTTAATCATGCCGTTATACGGCGCTGTCCAAAAAAATTTCAAAAACATCGAGGATTGCCGCAAACCATTTGAAATGACGGTGGGAGATAATAATTACGGGGGAAACATACACGTTTACAAGACATCCTCAGGCTTCCCTGTATATTTCATAAAGAACGACATCTTGTATGCAAGAGACGGACTCTACGGAAACAGAATCGGAAATTACAAAGACAATTCTTCGAGATTTATATTTTTCTGCAGGTCTGTCATCAAGGCATGCGAACTGCTGGATTTTCAGCCCCATATCATTCACTGTAATGACTGGCAAACCGGCCTGATTCCGGCATATATAAAAGTTAAGGAAACAGAAAACCCTTTCTTTAAAAATACAAAGACACTCTACACCATCCACAATCTGGCTTATCAGGGGGCTTTCTGGCATTTCGATATGAAATTAACCGGTCTTCCGTGGTCGGTTTTCAATTCCGAGGGTCTTGAATTTTTCGGGATGATTAATTTTATGAAATCCGGCATTTTCTTTTCGGACGCGATAAGCACCGTCAGTAAAAACTACAGCAGGGAAATACAAACCGAGCAATATTCTTTCGGGATGGAAGGTATCCTCAAGAAGAGGAAAAAGGACCTTTTCGGGATTACCAACGGAGTAGACTACAGTGAATGGAACCCGGAAACCGATAAACATATCAGGGAAAATTACTCCGTCATGAACATGGCCGGCAAAAAAAACTGTAAAAAGGATATCCTTGAGGAATTCTCCCTTTCATGCCCCGAAAACACACCGGTTATCGGTCTAGTTTCCCGGCTGGCGGAGCAGAAGGGTCTGGACCTGCTGATAGAAGCGATACCGGAAATATTAAATACGGGCGCCGTAATCGTTCTGCTGGGCAACGGCGACGATAAATACCACTCGATGCTATGCAGGCTTTCAAACGCTTACAGAAACAAGTTGTCCGTAAAACTTGAATTCAGCGAACCGCTTGCCCATAAGATAGAAGCGGGATGTGATTTTTTCCTTATGCCCTCCAGGTATGAGCCCTGCGGCTTAAACCAGATATACAGCCTCAAATACGGAACTATTCCTATTGTAAGCGCGACAGGGGGACTGGATGATACTATATTAAACTACAATCCGCTAACCGGAACCGGCAACGGTTTTAAATTCAAAAAATACACAAAAGAAGCCCTGCTGGAAAAAATTGCCGAAGCGTTAGAAATAACAAAAGATGAAAAACATAAGTCTCAGATAATAAAAAACGCCATGAATTGCGATTTTTCATGGAGTAAATCTGCCAAACAATACGACGAATTATATAAAAAAATAGTCAAAAAGGGTCTCGGGGCATCATAATGTCGGAAATCAGGAAAGACCCAATCGTAAACAGATGGGTAATAATAGCCACAGACAGGAAAAACAGGCCCAACGACTTTTCAGTTTATGAAGAAAATGAAGATTTAGCTCATTGTCCTTTCTGCGAAGGCAACGAGATTATGACCACTCCCGAAATAACGGCCATAAGGAGGGCCAGCTCAACTCCCAATTCCGAAGGTTGGGATTTAAGGGTCATCCCCAATAAATTTCCCGCTTTAAGAGTGGAGAACGAACTTAAACAAAGAAAAACCGGCATATATGAATCTCTCAGCGCCACGGGAGCCCATGAACTGATAATAGAATCCCCGGACCACAAAAAAGATCTGCATCAGTTTTCCGAAGAAAAAATATCCTCCATCCTGACAACCATAAAAAATAGGATTTTAGACCTGAAAAACGATATCAGGCTCCTGCATATAATGATTTTTAAAAATGTAGGGCCTAAAGCCGGAGCCACTTTAAAACACCCTCATTTTCAGTTAATTGCCATGCCCGTCATACCCAAGAGGGCTATGGAAGAATTGGGCTGTTCCAGGGATTATTTCAAAACCAATAAAAAATGCGTATTTTGCGATATCATCAAACAGGAAACAGAAAGCGGCAGGAGAATCATAGACTCAGGAGGGGAATTCGTTTCTTTCTGTCCATACGCATCCAGGTTTCCCTTTGAGACATGGATTATACCGAAAAACCATTCCGCTGATTTCAGCGGAATTGAGGATCATGAAATCAAAGACCTCAGCCGCATACTTAAAAATACCATCTCTAAACTGCACAGGGCAATACCGGACTTCCAATACAATCTGCTGATACACACATCGCCTTTGCAATCCGACTTTTCCGAAAGTTTCCATTGGCATATAGAAATATTCCCCAGAATAGTGAAAACCGCCGGTTTCGAATGGGGAACAGGTTTCTTTATTAATTCGACTCCGCCGGAGGAAGCCGCTGAATTTTTGCGGGAGATACAAAATTGAACGCATTAAATGTCGCTTTCGTGTGGCATATGCACCAGCCCTGCTACAAACATCCCGAAACAGGAGTTTACGTGCTACCATGGGTAAGGCTTCACGCCGTAAAGGGATATTATGATATGGCAAGGTTACACGAAGATTCGCCTCATTTCCGTTCGACTTTCAATTTTTCGGGCTCGCTTCTCAGCCAGCTGTCCGATTACGCTTCCGGCGGAATCAAAGAGAAATTCCTGGAGCTTTCCCTGAAACCCGCGTCTGCTCTCGAAAAAAATGAGAGACAGGAGATATTATGGAATTTTTTCTCTTTAAACTGGGAAACAATGGCCGAACCTTTTCCGGCTTATAAAAAACTCCTGCACATTCGCAGACAGATAAAATCAAGACAAGACGCCCTGGATTACGGGGAAAATATGTCAGACCGGGAGATATCGGATCTGCAGGTATGGTTCAACCTTGCATGGATGGGGCATTACGCCGTAAAAGATTATCCGCACTTAAACGAGCTCAGGGAAAAAGGGGATGCTTTCACCGAAAAGGACAAGGCTGAAATTATAAAAACCCAATTTGAAATAATAGGCAAAATCATACCTCTGTATAAAAAATTACAGGACAGGGGCCAAATCGAAATCAGCGTAAGCCCGTTCAATCATCCTATACTGCCTTTGCTTATCGACTCCAAATACGCAGCTGAATCGGATCCGGCAACCGTCCTTCCGGACAAAAATTTTAAATATCCCGAAGACGCGTTAAACCAGATAAAAAATGCCGTCGCGGAATATCATTCTCACTTCAACAAAGATCCTTTGGGGTTATGGCCGTCCGAAGGCGCCGTTTGCGACGAAATAATACCCATGTTATACCAAAACGGATTTGTTTGGACGGCAAGCGACGAGGAGATACTCGCCAACACGTTAAAAACCGGTTATAAAAAAACCCTTCTATACAGGCCCCATAAAATCGGGAAAAAAGGAGAGGAACTGAATATTGTATTCAGGGATCATGAACTTTCCGACAAAATCGGTTTTGTTTACAGCCATATGGATCCTGATAAGGCATCCGATGACCTGGTTTCAAATCTTTCTTCCATACACAATATGTGTTCCGGTTCCAGAACGCCGGCGTTAGTTTCCGTAATACTTGACGGGGAAAACCCGTGGGAATATTACTGGGACGGCGGCATTCCGTTTTTGAATAAATTATTCTCAAAAATCAACTCTTCAAAAACAATCGAAAGCACTACCGTCGCAGATTTTGTTTCAAACTCCAGACCGGCATCCGATTTAAAAAACATTTTCCCGGGCTCCTGGATTTCTCACAATTTCAGAATATGGATAGGGGATTCCCATAAAAACCAGGCATGGGATATGCTCGCCGCCGCCAGAAACACCGTTAAGCAAAAAATGGCAGGAACATACGATGAAACCCTCAAAAACAAGGCGCTCAAAAATCTTTATACTGCTGAAGCCAGTGATTGGTTCTGGTGGTACGGAGACATAAACACAAGCGAATTCGATGATATTTTCGATGAACTCTTCAGATCCAATGTGCTGTCCATATACAGAAATCTCGGCGAACCTGCGCCCAAAAACATATACAGGCCCATAACCGAATCCGCGGAAAAAAATGCGGAAGCAAAAATACCGGCCGATTATATCCACCCGGAGATAGACGGGCAAATTTCGAATTTTTACGAGTGGAGAAGCGCTGCATATTACCAATCGCTTGAAAGATCCGGGGCCTCGATGCATAAGGCAACTTCGATATTTTCGGGTTTTTATTACGGCTTTAACGATAAAGATATGTTTTTCAGAATGGATCCGGATGAAAAAACGGTCCAAAACAGGCGACTGCTTGATACCATAAGCGCAGTCTTTTCTTTCTCGCACACTCAAAAAGAATTAGCCGCCGTTACGCTTATATTCAAGCCCCTGAAACTTTCTGTCAAAAGCGGGGTTTCCAAAAACAGCGCCATAATTTTAAAAGACAGGATTTGTCTCGGGAAAATAATAGAATTCGCCGTACCGCTGAAACACCTGAAAAAAGGGGATATAAAACTCCTTGACCTGAGAATCTCCATTCTGGACAAAGGAATCCAGGTTGATGAAATTCCCCTGTCGGGGTATCTGCAGGTAATGCTTCCTTCCATAGAATTCGAAAGCCGTATATGGTCCGCCTGAAAAACCGTAGGGTAAAAAAGTCTCCCCTTGAAGATTTTTTCCTATTGTTATAGACTTTTAAAAGAACCGGAAAAAACAAATGGAATGTAAAAACAGACAAAAAAACTTGAATTACTGCAACTGTTCGTATGAGCCCTGTTCAAGAAAGGGCATATGCTGTGAATGCATAAGATATCATCTGTCGATGCAAGAATTGCCGGCCTGCTGTTTTCCCGATTCCGCGGAAAAGACTTACGACAGGTCTTTTGAAAACTTTATACGGATATACAAAAAAGGATAGGTTTCAAAATGCGGAAATTCGCGATTTTCCTGTTTCTTTCGATTACCGCGATACAGCTTTACGTGCCGGCCGGCGCGCGAGAAAAAGATGAAACAATAAAAGCGATTTCCAGCTGGATATACGAATATAAGGGCAGTCAGCTCATAGTTTCTTTCTTCAAACCGGAAGATATGTACGAATTGGAACATAAATGGGAAAGAATCACGAAAAAAGACGTAACCATAGCCCTGGTATATATCAACAATCTCAACGGTAAAAAGGATGTCATATTTGACACCCAGTATGGGGGAGTGAAAGTTTCTACTTTCGGCAAAGCCGTGTTTGAAGCGTATGATGCCAGAAAAACCGCAGGTTGGATACTCGGAGATGAATTTCTGTTTGATTTTTCCGCGGTCAAAGTGCCGCCGGGAAATACAGATAAACGGCTTGTAATGTTTTACGGAACATTCGACCCGATGGATATAGAATCGGTCGGTATCTGCATGGGAGGAAGCTCTACATGGGGGCTTAAATCCAAAAAAACAAAAAAATACAAGCCTATGTCCTATACAAACCCCAAAGATCTTGAATAAACCCCGCCCCTTAGATATGTGATAGGAGGAAACTATCCACAGATAGCCGACTATTATCAACAATCTTCATCCACAGTATTTCCACAAATGTTTTACACATATTTACAACTCATTGCATTACAAATGGTTAATGATGCTTTTACACCGTATTTGCCCTATGTTTATGTTTACATAAGATATATTATCGGACGTTATAAAAGAACCTTAAAACACCGGGTTATAAATCTAGTTATAGGATGTTTTAATAAACGTCCTATAACGAAGCTGATTTATGACCCTGTTAACATAACATCCGATAATATACCGGGATTTATAGTACGTTTTTCAATCATCCTATAAATCC
>JAQUNG010000045.1 GCA_028717725.1 bacterium
CATATCTCGAAAGCGGCTGTTTTCTGTCCCTGCAGCCGATACGGATTTATTGAATTGACCAGTGTCACGGGATATTTTGAGGTTATTTCCCTGACTAACTCCAGCGCTTCGTCAAAATTGCCTTTAACGGCTATGACTTTGGCATTATGTATTAAAGCCTGCGCCAATTTTCCCAGCGCAATAGCGCCTTCGGGAATAAGGACGACACAGGTCATGCCGGCTCTGGCGGCATAAGCAGCCGCCGAAGCCGAGGTATTACCGGTCGAAGCGCACATTACCGCTTGAGAACCTTCTTCCAGCGCTTTCGATACGGCAAGAGTCATTCCCCTGTCTTTAAACGAACCCGTGGGATTCGCGCCGTCAAACTTCAGGAAAACCTCAAACATCCCACCTGAAAATTCCGAAAGTGTTTTTGAATAAATCAGCGGCGTGTTTCCCTCATTAAGCGAAATTACGGGGGTTTCCTCCGTGACGGGAAGATAATCCCTGTATTGATTTATCAAGCCCTTCCACGAACCCATTAAAATCCTCCCACCCTGTATACTACGGTTTTGCCTTTGGTAACATCCATCTTGTCTATGATATCTATAGCATCGCGCATATCTCTTTCATACGCTTTATGGGTCAGAACGACAATCGGAACCGCATTGCCTTTGTTCCTCCCTTTCTGGATAACGGATGAAATGCTGATTTTGTTATCGCCCAACACACCCGCTATTTTCGAAAGGACTCCCGTCCTGTCAAGCACAGTAAATCTAAAATAATATTTGCTTCTTATCTCTCCTATGCCGATGATCTTTTTTTCCCTGTTGGGGAAATCGGGTATGAAGGGCCTTGATTTGCCCGATATAATATTTCTGGAAATATCCAGTATGTCGGATACAACCGCGCTGGCGGTCGGTTTTTCCCCGGCCCCCAAACCGTAATAAAGTATATTACCCACAAAATCGCCTTCGAGCAATATCGCGTTATATGCTCCGGTAACAGCAGCAAGCATTCCCTTATCACCGACCATCGTCGGATTCACCCTGACTTCAATAGCATTGTTTTTTTCCTTGTAAACGGCAAGAAGTTTTATTACAAAACCAAGCTCTTTCGCATATTCGATGTCGATTTGATCCACCTTTTCTATGCCTTCGGAATAAACTTCGTTGAGTTTAATCCATTTGCCGGACGCAATGGATGACAGCAGGACTATCTTATGCGCGGAATCCATCCCGCTGATATCCAGTCTCGGATCAGCTTCCGCATATCCCTCATCTTTCGCCGATTTCAACGCGTCTTTAAAAGATATTTTTTCTTCTTTCATCCTCGATAAAATATAATTCGTCGTGCCGTTGATAATCGCATAGATCGAAAAGATTCTATTGGCGGCCAATCCTTCCCGGAGCCCTTTGATTATAGGAATGCCCCCCCCGACGCTTGCCTCAAAAAATATCTCGCGGTTATGAAGCCCTGCATGTTTAAAAAGTTCTTCCCCTTTTTCCGCAAGCAGCGCCTTATTCGCGGTAACCACACTTTTGCCGTTTGAAAGGGCTTTTTTAATAAGGCTCATCGCGGGTTCTATTCCGCCTATGAGTTCCACTACAATATCTATTGATTTATCGTTTACAATTTCTTCCGCGTCCGATATCAGCATACCCTGCGGAATATTGATCCCTCTGTCTGTCTTTAAATCCTTATCCGCGATTTTAGCCAGTTCCACAGGCACGCCGAAATGTCTGCGGAAAACAGCGAGATTTCTCTGAAGGTTTTTCACGACACCCCTTCCAACGGTCCCGAATCCTATTATGCCTATTCGAATATTCTTCATAAGTTTCCCCGCTATACTATTTGGATTTCAACATATAAATCAACCGAAGATTTTACCATCTTTCGCATATATAACAAATATTTTATTTAAGATTATATCACAGTCTTTTTCAAACTGCGTTCAGGTTGAAAAACAGGCGGGCACACGAAACGGCAGAAGTCAGTTTCGCGTAACAACCTTATGAAGGACTTTACTTAATTCATGCAGTTTAAACGGCTTATTAAGATAATCCTCGAAACCGAATTTACTGAAATTCGACATTACGGGATCAAAGGAATATCCGCTTGTAACAATCACTTTGGCGTCCGGGTCTATTTTTTTCAAATGCCCTACCGCTTCTTTACCCGACATACCGCCCGGTATCGTCAGATCCATAATAACAGCGTCAAATTTCCGCCCTGAACGCGCGGCCTGGCCGTATTTTTTCAATGCCTGTGTTCCGTCTATGGCGACATCTACATCATAACCTATATATTCAAGCATCTTTTTGGCAACCTTTCTGACACTTTCTTCATCATCCATAAAAAGTATCCGGCCTTTGCTTTTATATAACCTGTTTTTTATCCCGTGTTTTTTCCTGTTGCCGGAAGCGGCGGGCAAATAGACTGAAAAAGCGGAACCCTGCCCCTGTTTCGACTCCACTGTTATAATCCCGTCATGATTGCGTATAATCGAATAGGAAGTCGCGAGACCGAGCCCCAACCCTTTCTCCTTCGTAGTAAAATAAGGGTCAAACACCTTGTTTATATACTCATTTTTGATTCCGACACCTCTGTCGGAAATAATTATTTTAATATATCTGCCTTTTTTCAGGCCGGGCAGTTCGTTCTCCCCTAAAACTATATTTTTCGCAATCACCCTGATTACGCCGCCGTCCGGCATAGACTGTTCGGCATTGATGACAACATTGCTTATCACCTGGCTTATCTGTCCTTCATCAACCCTGACCAGCCAAAGATTTTTCGGGATTTTTTTGTCGCAGCTGACATTACAACCTCTGACGGATAAGGACAGTGAATCACTTATCAGAGAACCGATCGAAACGAGTTTTCTTATGGGCTTTCCCCCTTTGGAAAAAGTAAGAAATTGCTGGGTGATTTTTTTCGCGTTTAAAGAGGCTTTCTCCGCTTCCCCAAGCAGTTCCCGCAATCTGGGGTTATCTTCCGATTGGACTTTGGCAAGAGAGATGTTTCCTAGTATAGAAGTCAGACTATTGTTAAAATCGTGAGCCATGCCGCCCGCCAATACCCCCGTTGATTCAAGCTTTTGCGCTTTCAGCAATTCATCCTGAAGCCTTCTCTGATCCGTAACATCTTTCAACACAGTTACGACTTTCTTCACCTTCCCTTTTTCAATAATAGGGATTTTCCACGTTTCGGTGACTATAGTTTCAACATCAAAAAGATTTTTTTCTTCTGTTATCACCGGTCTTCCTTCCTTAAAAACTTGCCTGTATTGCTCTACCACCTTTTCCCCCAGAAAAGGGTATACTTCCAGGAGATTGCGCCCTTTCATATCGGTTTTCAACCCGAACTTTTTATTCCATGAAACTATTGTGTTGTTGGCCAGCAATATATTCAGATTTTTATCGACTACATGCAGCGCGTCTGTCAGGGAATTTATTGTCGAACTGTACTGGATTTCAGACTCTTTCAAAGCGTTTTCGGCTTGCCTCCGGAAAATCGTTTCGAGGGCCAGCGACATATAATCCGAAACAGAAGCGACGAAATTCTGTTCCTCGATAGTCCAATCCCTTTTTTGCCCTACCTGTTCATGGCAAATTATCCCCACCAATTGACCGTGTAGTCTCATAGGCACATCCATCATCGAACATATTCCGTTTTTCTTGAGATACCCCGCCGCGAATTCGCTGGTTCTCTCATCTGTCGCGGCATCATAAGCGGCAATACACCTGTTTTTTTCCAAAGCCTCAAAATATCCGGGAAATTCACCTATGGAGAGCCTCATTCCCTTCTTATGGACTCCCTTTTCCGCCAGAAAAATATTTTCGCAGACAATCTCGGTATGTTCATCGTTAAAAAACCACACACTGACACGATTCGTTTTAAGGGCAGCCGCATCCATTTCCGTTATTTTTTTCAAAGCTGAATCCAGATCCGAAAAATCAATTTTTCCGAGTTCTAAAATCGTTTCCTGGAATTTGGCAAATTGTTCGGCCTTATATTTCTGTTCCGTAATATCGGCCATTGTTGAGCGCATGCCGCATATATTTTTGTTTTTATCATATTCGAGAACATCATCTATGATAACGTATATCTTTCCGCCGTCCTTCTTCACATATATGCGGTTCTCGGATTTCGGGATTTTATGGCCGGTTATTTTTTTCTTAAAACGGGCCTTAGCGTCTTTTCTCTGTTCTTCAAGGATAAAATCAAAAATCGATTTTCCCGTCATTTCTTCGGGTTTGTAACCAAGCAAATCGAGTTCGGTCCGATTTACTGCAAGTATTACCCCCTTTTTATCCAGCAGATGATATGCGACGGGCGCGTTATCCCATAAATCGCCGAATCGGTTTTCGGAGTCGCGGAGTTTTTCTTCCGCCCTTTTTTTGTCCGTTATATCATTATATATGGCCACAACATCATTGCAGGCCAGTTTGTAGATATAATTATCCCTCCATCCGCTTATCCTTTGGTCACTGTAAAACAACTCCGGTATATGTATCGGCATCCCCGTTTTCCATACTTTTTTAAGGGCGCTTAGCATCTCCGATCTTTCAACCCCAGGGAAAACATCGCGGATACTTCTGCCTATAACATCCGTTCTGGCGATATTCTCGATTTTTTCGGCCGCTTTGTTAAAATCTTTGAATATAAAATCGCGCCCGGCCCCCACAACCTCAAAAACTGCCACTCCGCTTATCATATTATTCAGCAAATCGCGAAATCTGGTTATGGTGTCTCTCAGTATTTTAGTGGTGATTTTCTGTTCGGTAATATCGCGGAGTATTATTCCAACCGTTTTTTTATCCTCTCCGTTTTTTTCTACGGAGGCATTCAGAATAACCCATTTATTCTTGCCGGAGAGGGTCTTAAAATGATATTCCATGCCTCTGACAAAGAGTTTCTTTGCCAGTATCTGCCTGAGAGTCTTGCTATTGGGGGAAATGTTTATTATTTTCTCAAACAATTTACCGCGCATCTCGGCGGGACTAAGGTTGATTTCAAAGATTTCGGACAGGGCGCGGTTCGCGTATATTATCCTTCCTGTGTCGTAAGAATAAACACACATGCCCTCTTTGGTGAATTCTAACAGTTTTTCAATAAAACCATTCATTCTCTTCCTATAAAATTGCATTTGCCGTAGATTATTATTTTATCATAAAATGACACGATTGGTAAGTATCCGGGAGTTTAAAGGTCTTCCATTTCCACGCGGTTTCTTCCGTTATGTTTCGCCTTATACAGAGCAACGTCGGCCCGTTTCATAATATCGTCCTCGGTATCGCCTTTTGCGTACTGGGCAACCCCTAGACTCACCGTAACTTTAAGGTCATACCTGAAAACATGTCTGCTCAAAACTATTCTCAGTTTCTCCGCCACTATGAATGCTTGCTTCAAGGTTGTCTCCAAAGCGATAATCGCAAATTCTTCGCCGCCGATTCTCGCGAAATAATCATTTTTTCTGAGACTTTTCTGGCAGATATCCGCGATCGTCCTTAACACGGAATCTCCTATGTCATGCCCGTAATTATCATTTATCTCCTTGAAATAATCCGCGTCAAACATAATGACAGAAAGGGACGAATTGTATCTCTCGGCTCTTCTTATCTCATTCTTGAGATGGAAATAAAAACTTGCCCTGTTGTAGCATTTAGTAAGGTTATCATATAGCGCTGAGAATTCGAGTTTGTCGTAAACCCATTTCTTCACCATTAAAATTATCAGTATTATCAGGCAGAGATTTACCAGCGTGCCGAGCAATATGAAATTCATGTATTTGAATTTCGATTCCGAAATGAACTGGGCTTCAAAAACCGAAGTGTTCGCCAGGTTCCAGCACTCTTCGCTTAAAATCAATATGTCGGCACGGATACGGCTGTCCTTGTTTTTTCCGTAAATTTCCAGTTTGCTTTTCAGCGCGTCCCATTTTTTATTCAATTCCTGTATCGAATCAAAAAACGGCCTATCGCGGATACCGTATAATTTAAACCTGTAATTTTTTTCAAGAAGGAGTTCCAGTATAATATCCGTTTTTTCTATTATCTCATCGGCCTTTTTCCCGCACATCTCCAGTTTCACGGCGCGCTGAATCGAACCTCTCACTATACCGGCATAGTTAACAATCCTTGCGTCATATTTTATATAATTGGTTATCAGGAAGAGAAAAATACCGTTAACAACAAAAAACACTAGGAGAAGCAGTGATATGAGAATTATCTTTTTGGATACTTTTACCAAAACACATTCTCCGGAAGCTAATTATATGTAATTATAATGGAAAAGTGTATAGACAGGCAAGAATATCGTTAAAGAAGAATTTGAGCAGGCAAGCGGTTCAACAGTTGGGAAAGCTGAATTCTGCTCACTCCATGCGAAATTTAAAAATAAAACAATTGAACAATAGGCCGCATTGTTGCATTTTCTAATGTTCTATTATTCTAATGCTCTGTTCCACCTTAGGTGGAACTGGTCGGGGCGGCGGGACTCGAACCCACGACCCCTTGAACCCCATTCAAGTGCGCTAGCCAAACTGCGCTACGCCCCGACAAATCTTCTACACTTAAACTTACGTAAAACAAAGAGCGATACCAAATATTGCGCTACCTCCCGCCAACTTATTTTATTTTTATAATAATAATAATCAAGTAAATTCTATCTTCAGAGCTTTAATATTTTTTTCAGTTCAGAAAGCTCTTTTTTGATTTGTTCGATAAAATTCTTATTAAAAGACACTTTTTTCAGGTTTTCCTTTTCCGTATTTAATTTTGTTTTAGCGCCCTCGATCGTGAATTTTTCGTCGTATAAAAGTTTTTTAATCAACTGGACCATCTCAATGTCTTTTTTCTGGTATATTCTCTGCCCCCTGGGGCTTTTGGAAGGCCTCAACTTGCTGAATTCTTTTTCCCAATATCTCAGCACAAAAGGCTCTATTCCCGTTATCCTGCCGACTTCACTTATCGAATAATACAATTTATCCTGCATTTTCATAATTACACCCCGTTAAATAGAATATAATGCCGTCTTAAAAATTTTCGGGTTTTATATTTCTTGACATAAGGTCTTTCACGGCTTCATCCGGAGACTTGTCCTCATACAAGACCCTGTACACTTCGGCACATATAGGCATCTCAACGGAATAAGAAGAGGAAAGCTCCACCGCCGACAGGGATGTTTTAACCCCTTCCGCAATCATGGGAGACTCAGCCTGGATTTCCGCGAGAGTTTTCCCAAGTCCTATCTTATTTCCAAGTTTAAAGTTTCTGCCGTATTTACTTACGCACGTCGTAATCAGGTCGCCCATTCCCGCAAGGCCGAAAAAAGTTTCTCTTTTGGCGCCCATTTCAACTCCCAGGCGCGCTATTTCGGCCAACCCTCTCGTCATCAACGCCGCCTTGCTGTTGTCCCCAAAACCCAGAGAATCGCAGATCCCGGCGGCAATAGCTATAACATTTTTCAGGGCTCCGCTTAATTCCACGCCAAGCACATCGCATCCAGAATAAACCCTGAAAAAATCCGTGTGAAAAAGTTTTTGCGCGTCCTCTGCTATTTGCCTGTTTTTGGATACGGACACCACGGTGGTGGGCATCTTTTTTGACACTTCCTCCGCATGGCTCGGCCCCGACAAAACAGAGATCTTATCCGAAGACAATTCTTCTCCTATGACTTCGGTCATTCTCTTTAAAGATTTATTTTCTATACCTTTGCTCAAACTCACGCAAATAACATCGCTCCCTATGATATTCCGGAATAAACCGCATACACCGCGCATAAAATGCGAAGGGACTGCAAATACGGCGTAATCCGCTCTCTGCGCCGCAGTTTCGGCATCGTTCGTAACTATTATCTCGGGAGGAATCGCAATGCCCGGCAAAAACCTTTTATTCTCGCGACATTTATTAATATTTTCGACATTATCTTTAAATGCTCCCCATAATTTTACTTTTTCGCCTTTCTTATTCAGCAAGACGGCAACAGCAGTTCCCCAGCTTCCGTCTCCGATCACAACAACCCTGCTCATATCATTTATCCTTCTTCTTTATTCCGGCCGGCATCTTTTTTGCAAAACTGAATTTTGGTTCCGTCTTTTTCATTAGCCGCCTAATATTATTTCTATGCATATAAACAATAAGAATGGCGGCAAAAGAAACAAAAACAACTATTTTACCGGAAGACCCGAGATACCACATTATAAAAGGCATACAAACCGCCGCAGCGACAGAACTGGCGGAAATATACCTGAAACAAACGAACATCCCCGCAAAAATCAGAAAAGAAATACCCGCGGCAAAAGGATTTAACGCGATAACGATACCGACCCCGGACGCAACGCCTTTTCCTCCTTTAAAACCCAAAAAAACGGGCCACATATGCCCTGCCAAAATCGCCACGGCGGAGATAAGGATAAAATCACTTTGGATACCTTCGCATTTTGCAAGAATAAACACCGGTAAAAACCCTTTTAAGCAATCCAGAGCAAATGTGATAGCGCCGTATTTTAAGCCGAATAATCTCGCCACATTGGTCGCCCCCACATTACCGCTGCCTAAAGTCCTTATATCTTTACCTGAAATTAATCTACAGATAATAAAGGCCGTGGGAAGAGAACCTATTATATATGAAACCGTAAAAACAATTAAAGAATTCATCTCTTTTCCGGCAATCCCCCATTATCAAATAACAATATAGTATTATTTCATATAATTATCTTAATATCAACTATAATAACATGTTAGGTATTTGTTCTTTTCCTATGCCTTATATTTGGATTCTCTGTTTCTGAATCTGGTAAAAATCGGCGAGCCCTTTATTCCGAAATGGTTCCGGATACAGTTAATCAGATAACTCTCGTAACTTTTTTTCAGCAATTCTTTATTGTTAACAAAAAACAAAAAGGCCGGCGGGCGCGTTCCGCACTGTGTAGCATAGTAAAATTTCAGCCTTGCATTTTTAACTATGGGAGGAGGGGTCTTTTGCACGGCTTTATTTATCAATCTGTTTAATTCCGAAGTGGGGACTTTTATCGCCCCCATATTGTAAACGCCCTGAAATATTTTTACGGTTTCAAGGATATTCCTGCCGGTCAGCGATGACACAAAAACTACCGGGGCATAAGAAAGAAACGGTATTTTTCTTTTTATAGCATCGTCATAAGCTTCCTGCGTACAGCCTTTGACAAGGTCCCACTTATTTACGCCTATTACACAAGCTTTCCCCTTACCGGACACAAATGACGCTATTTTTAAATCTATGGAACCGGGCCCTGTCCGAGCATCCACAAGAAGGAAAACAATATCCGACCTCTCAATACTTTTTTCCGCCCTGAGAACACTGTATTTTTCCACCGCGTCCTTTATTTTTTTTCTCTTTCTTATCCCCGCAGTGTCTATCAGGATAAAATCCGTATCCCCGGTTTTGAATTCCACATCAACCGCATCCCTTGTCGTTCCGGAAACTTCGCTGACAATTACCCTGTTTTCGGCCAAAAGCTTATTGATAAAAGACGATTTGCCTGCATTAGGCCTGCCCACAACGGCCACCTTGATTGATTTCTCCGGAAGCGTGATTCCCGCTCCGGAAAACGGGATCAACGAGGTTACCCTGTCCAACAGAGTCTCTATGCCTATATTATGCAAAGCGGAAACTCCCGCAACAGGGTCGATGCCCATTTCATAAAAAAGAGAGATGTCATTTAATAATTCCGGATTGTCGCATTTATTGACGGCAAGTATAACGGGTTTTCCGGATTTTCTCGCGTGAGACGCCACTTCCATATCCAGCGGCATACAACCCGCCGTAACATCGACTACCAATATCAAAACGTCCGACATCAAAACGGATCGGTCGACATGTTTGAGTATCTCGTTTCCCATAGAATCCTTTTTCCCCGGAATTATCCCGCCCGTATCGTTTAATTCAAAGACACAATCGCTATGTTTTACCTTACCCGCAATCCTGTCCCTCGTCACACCCGGCTCCGGATTGACTATCGATACCCTTTTGCCCAACAATCGGTTAAACAGAGCGGATTTACCGACGTTAGGCCGCCCTATTATGGTCACTTTTCTATAAGAAGTATTCATGCGGAAAACCTGTTTTAATTCCGTTTCTTCTTGCCAGCTTCTTCTTCGGCGCTTACCAGTTGTCTCGCTCCTTTAACCATATAATCAGCTCCCGATATAACAGTAAGGATGATGGAAAGGTAAACAATAAACATGGGCTTGGGCAAAATAAAAAGAACCCATAACACCGCGGCCATCTGTAAAAAAGTGGTTATTTTGCCAAATATGCTCGGGCGAATCTGGACATTGCCCAATATCATCCAGACAAGGAAAGACCCCATAAGGATAATAACATCCCTTGTTATCACCGCGACCGCATACCAGTAAGGCAGGCTGAAACCCATGGATGTCTTGGTCATACTCGGAAACGTCAGGACAATAACAGCCGAGGTCAATAATAACTTATCCGCGAGCGGATCAAGAATGGTGCCCAGTCTGCTTTTCTGATTGAAATGCCTGGCTATAAAACCGTCTAGCGCGTCGGTCAGCATCGCCGCGGAGAATAAACCGATCGCGACAAATCTCAAGATTTCACCCTGTGCGCTTTCTGAAAGTCTGAAATAATGCATAACCGCGATAAAACAGGGGACTATAAGCATCCTTATAATGGAAATTTTATTAGCCCAGTTCACAATCAACTCCCGTCAGCCGCTGTTATTATGCAATCCTATTCAATATTCGCATTTCATTCAATCGGATTCGGAGGAGGAACATTTTGCGTCTTAAAAGGAAAATCGCCGTCATTGATGAAAGACAGCGTGTTTTTCAGTCTTTTGACACAGTTTTCTTTTCCGATGCCGACCATAGTTTCGAAAATCGGCGGGCTTGCCGCTGATCCCGTGACCGCAACTCTGACCGGATGAATCAGTTTGGAATTAGAAATATTCATTTCTTCTTTTATTTTCACAAAACATTTTTCCAGATTTTCGACGTCAAACCGTTCTTCGTTTTCGATACCGCATATGATTTTCCCAAGTATGGTTTCGACCCCTTCCTTAAGCAGATATTTTTTTACAGCGCTTTCATCATAAAAAATATCCTTCGTAAAGAAAAATCCCGTAATGGCAGGCGTCTCGGAAAATGTTTTCAGCCTTTCCTGCACAAGAGAAACTATGAATTTAACATGCTCTCTGTCAGTGTCTTTGTCTACTATCCCCGCTGATTCGAGATAAGGGATTACGGCTCCGGTCAAATCTTCCAAAGCCATTTCCCTTATATAAACACCGTTAAGCCATTGCAATTTTTTTACGTCGAATATCGCTCCTTTTTTGCCGATTCTGTCCAATCCGAAAGAGTCGATTATCTCACCGGTGCTCATTTTTTCCCTGTTATCGCCCGGAGCCCATCCTAAAAGCGCTAGAAAATTGACAAACGCTTTATTAAAATACCCTTCGCCCTTATATTGTCCCACTGAAGTCGCCCCGTGTCTCTTCGATAACCTGGAACCGTCGGGCCCAAGTATCAACGGCACATGAGCAAAATTAGGCAAAGGAAATCCCAGTGCTTCGTAAAGCAAAACCTGTTTCGGTGTGTTGGAAATATGGTCGTCTCCCCTGATAATATGGGTTATGCCCATCAGATGATCATCTACAACACAGGCAAAATTGTAAGCCGCGGTTCCGTCCGATTTCATCAAAACAATATCTTTAAAAACTGCCGTATCGAATTCGACATCGTCATGAATAATATCTTTTATAACTATTTTCCTGCTGCTCGGCAGCCTGAAAATAACAGCCTTGTGAGTTCCTTTGACATCCTCGGATTCGTAAGCAAAACCTTTCGAAAGAAGTCTCTCAGCGTACGTTCTGTATATTTCTTTTCTCTCCGATTGGAAAAACGGCCCTTCGTCCCAATCAATACCAAGCCACTTCAGACTGTCAAAAATCGCTTTTGTGGACTCCTCTGTCGACCTGACGGCATCCGTATCTTCTATTCTCAGGACAAGTTTTCCTCCCTTATTTCTCGCATAAAGCCAGTTGAAAAGAGCCGTTCTCGCGCCGCCGACATGCAAATATCCCGTAGGCGCGGGGGCAAATCTAACTTTTATATTTTCGGTTTTCAGCATAGTTACTCCTCTATACGTCAAATTTAAATTTCAAACCGCATTCCAGGGCATTTAGGTTCAATTCTATGATGTCTTTACCTTTATCTCTGAGCACTTTTGAAAAGTTCTTTTTAACCATATCGACGGGCAAAAACTCCTCTATGGAAAGGAGAGCTCCCAGGGCTACAACATTCGCTACCTTAATCTCTCCCAATTTAACCGCGAGCTCCGTGGCGGGAATATGGTATATACGCGGATTTTTTCCGGTTACACCCGCTTTGCCGTCCGAAAAAGACGTATTTGCCAGAATCAACCCGTTCGCTTTTACCGCTCCCGCAAATTTATCCAGAGAGGGCTGGTTCATCGCCAGAAGCATATCGGTTTTCTCAATACACGGGGATGCTATTTGCCCATTCGAAATTATAACCTGGCAGTTGGCAGTGCCTCCTCTGACTTCGGCGCCGTATGACGGGAGGTAACTGACATTGCTGTCCGACATCATGGCGGTAATAGCGATAAATTTTCCCAACGCGATTATTCCCTGCCCACCGAAACCGGATATCATTATTCTTCTTTCCATCATTTTCCCGCCGTGTTCTTGATTTCGCCGAGAGCAAACACTTTTGACAAACTATCATCTATATGCCTCAATGCTTCCGGAGGCTTAAGTCCCCAGTATGTAGGACATGGAGAAACCATTTCTACCAAGGAAAAACCCCTGTTTTCCATTTGTATGAGGAAACTGTCTTTTATCGCTTTTTTCACTTTTAAAATATTTGCCGGCGTTGATAACGCGCCGCGGTAAAGGTATTTCGCTCCCTCCAGCATGGAAAGGAGTTCGCATACTTTTATCGGAGAACCTGTCGTGCTTTTTTCCCGTCCGGCCGGTGTGGTCAAAGTTTTTTGACCCTCAAGCGTCGTCGGGGCCATTTGCCCACCCGTCATGCCGTAGACGGTATTATTCACAAAAAAAACCGATATGTTTTCCGCCCTGTTAGCGGCATGTATTATTTCGGCTGTTCCTATCGCGGCCAGATCGCCATCGCCCTGATAAGAAAACACTGTCTTGCCGGGAAGCGCTCTCTTTATGCCGGTAGCGACGGCAGGCGCCCTGCCGTGGGCCGCTTCCGCCACATCAAAATTAAAATAATTATACGCCAGAACGGCGCAGCCTACAGGGGCGATTCCTATAACCTGTTCGCGGATTCCAAGTTCGTCAATAACTTCAGCTATGATTCTGTGCGCTATGCCGTGTCCGCAGCCCGGACAGTAATGAGTCACATTATCCTGCAAAGCTTCGGGCTTTTTATATATCCATTTCATTTGCCGCCTGCAATCCTGTCTATTATCCCGGAAACCGACGGAATTCCGCCGCCCATTCTCCCTATAAATTCAACTTTACCCTTATCATCGGCGCAAAGTTTAACGTCTTCGAGCATTTGCCCCGAATTCATTTCAACACAAAATATCTTTTTGGATTTTACGGACAGGTCCGCCAAAACTTTTTCGGGAAAGGGCCAAAGAGTAATAGGCCTGAAAAGTCCGGCTTTTATACCCATAGCCCGCAATTCCTCGACCGCTTTTTTACACAATCTTCCGCAAAAACCGAAGGCTGCCAACAGTACATCCGCGTCATCGGTCATGAAAGTATCGCACAAAATTTCTTTTGCCCGTATTTTACTGTATTTCCTCTGCAGATTTTCATTGTGTTTTTCCAAAGCTCCTTCTTCAAGAAGCAATGATTTTATGCTTCTCGGCTCTCTTCCATCACAACCCGTAAGCGCCCAATCTGCCGCATACGCAAATGTTTCGGACATTTCGGGAAAATATACGGGCTCCATCATCTGTCCAAGCAGGCCGTCTATTAATATCATCACCTGCATTCTGTATTCTCCCGCTTTTGAAAAAGCCGTATAAGTGTAATCCACAACTTCCTGAAGAGTGGACGGGGCAAACACAAGTAGCCTGTAGTCTCCGTGACCGCCGCCTTTTACAGATTGAAAATAATCGGACTGGGAAGGGGCTATATTCCCCAATCCGGGCCCCCCTCTCATAACATTCACAATAACAGCCGGAAGTTCACAGCCCGCCAGATAAGAAATACCTTCCTGCATCAGGCTTATACCAGGACTGGAAGAACTGGTCATCGCTTTCGCTCCTGTCAATGCCGCGCCGAAAACCATATTTATCGAAGCCAGTTCGCTTTCCGCCTGAAGAAAAACGCCGCCGATCT
>JAQUNG010000046.1 GCA_028717725.1 bacterium
CTGGTACAATCGCGTTATTCGGAATAGGAATGGCGGGGCTTATGTTGATTTCCAAAAGGAAAAAGTAATTATTACCCTCTCCCCCCAAAAATGAAAAACGCCGCTGGAATCCAGCGGCTTTTTTCTGCAACAACGCTTAATATCACTTTTTCCTTGCGTAAAAGCTGATTATACCCGCAAGGCCAATACCTAAAAGAACAATACTGCTCGGCTCAGGAACAACATCAACCGTAAGGTCATCAAAAATACCCCTCCCATCACCCGAACCGGTATTATTCATTTCCCATTTAAACGTAATTCTTGTAATACCTGTTCCGTAATCGGAAGGCCTAATCTGAGCGATAAACTCATTCCATGCGTCATCCACCATATCAGCGCCTGTAATATTACCCGAAGACCACACACCTACTATCGAGTCATCGGCTTTCTTAAATTGGGCTTCCAGATTCGCATAAACCCCGTTACGCATTGTTTCCCCGCCCGCTACATCATCATACAGATAACCTCCGACTGTATATGTAGTGTTTGGATCGATACCGTCAATGTGCTGCCAGCCTGAAAATGCCCACCAGCCGCCTACCGCATGATTGCTTCCGTTGCGTCCCCAGTTATAAATCTGCGTATTTCCCTCGTTCCATGTGTCCCAACCGCTTAAACTGCCGGTTTCAAACCCTCCATTGCTAAGCAAATTAGCGCTTGCAAATGTGGGCAAAAATAGAGCCAATACTGCCATTCCTATCAACTTCCTCATCCATCCACCCCCTTGTTCGGATTATTCTTACTCATCACGTTTCGAGTAATTAATTTAAATTATTAGCATGTATAGCCTACATTGTCAAGAATATTTTTTTATTACCGACTATAAAATGCATAGATGCCTCTTTCGGCTTTTATCAATACGTGTTGATATAAATACGTTATGATGCGAAGATATACAATAACATTAAAAAAGCATACCTATACAGACAATTTAAAACAAGAGATGGGAAAAATGCCTACTTAGAATAAGCAGCTGTGGATTCTCGTATAACTAATTTGGGTTTAAGGATAATATGATGGGTTTTATGATTTTCTTCTTCATTATAATTAATTACCAACTTTGCCGCCTCCTGCCCCATTTCAAACAACGGCTGTTTAACCGTAGTTAACCCGGGAATCAGAAAACCGGCCTGCAGATTGTCATCAAATCCCACAAGAGAGATATCTTTGGGCACCGCAAGTCCTTTAGATTGCAATTTTTTCATTATGCCGATTGCCATATCGTCATTTGACGCGAACATCGCCGAAGGACGCTGTTCTAATCTTAAAATCTCGTCCGCCGCTTTTTCTCCGCTTTCCACGGTGAAATCTCCGTTAAACACCCATTCCGGATTATATTTTAAGTGAAATCTTTCCAGCACTTCTTTAAAAACTTCAAACCTCTCAAGGCCGTCCGGGGTATTCATATTTCCCTTTATCATACCGATTTCCTTATGCCCCAATTCAACAAGATGCTCTATCGCCTGATAAACACCGTCATAATTGTCCACACAAACATAATTTACGTCCTCTTCTCCCAAATATTTATTTATCAGAACGAATGGGATATTGTTTTTTTCCAGTGTGCGGAGATTATTTTCGATATTTTTTGTGTAATCGATATTGACGATAATCATAAGGCTCGTAAGCCACTTGCGGGTAATCTGATAGTAGGAATCTTTTTGATCCTGCTCCGTATTAAACAACATCAGGGCTTTTTCGTTTTTCCGGCAGACGTCCTGGATTCCCGCTAAAATACCCAGAAAATACGCGACCGCAAAAAAGTGAGGGTCTTCAGGGAAAACAGCGGCAAGGACCGGGAATTTTCTGCTTATCAGTCCGCGGGCTATAAGATTCGGCTCATAACCGAGTTTTTTCGCGGCTTTAAGAATACGCGTCCGAAGATCCTCGCTCACATAACCTTTGTTATTCATCACCAGAGATACCGTGGAATGAGCGACTCCCGCTTCCGCGGCTATATCTTTTATCGTAATATTTTTCTTTCTTATGTCCACAACAATATCCCGCCAACAATATTTTGCAATAATATATCACTATTCCCGGATATGTTAAATAAAAATAAACAGGAATAAACCATATCAATCCTGTAGATGGTTTAAAACAGAAAAAGTTATTTTTTAAGAATGGGAAGCAAAGAAAAGTGTTTATATGCTTTATAAAAAAAAGGGCTGTCCGATACCAGACAGCCCTTTCATTTAAAGCAAACTTATTTTTTCTTCTTTGCGGCAAAACCGATAATTCCGAATAACCCGATTCCCAACAGGATTAAACTGCTCGGTTCGGGAACTGCAACCAAAGAAAAATTATCAAAATCTGTAGGAGTAACCGGCTCCCACGGGTTTGTTGCCCATGTTCCAAATCTAACCGTTGCGCTTACAGCGTCAAGTGGTGCTACAACCATGCCAGTATCGGCCAGATTATATACATCTCTCGTTAAATTCTGCATATCAATCTGATAAGTAGCCGCGGTTGTCCCGTTAGACCTTAAGAATTTGAGCCCGATAAATGTTCCCCAAGGACTACCGCCTGTTCCGGAAGGTATATAAGCATATCCTGTAAGCTGATAAGTTTCTCCGGCGGCAATTGCTACATTTTGATATAACGCCCCATCATTGTAGTTTCTTGCATGCCACGCGCCGGACTGAGGATTATCCTGGGCCTCGCCTATATTTTCATTATATTCCTGTGCCCAGCCTGTAAGATGTCCCCCTTCACCGGTTAGTTCAAAACTACCGTTGTAAAGCAGGTTCGCGCTTGCATAAGAACTCAATGAAAAAGCAAGCGCAGCAATGATAATTGCCACTTTTCTCATTCATTCACCCCCTTGTATTTACTAAATCGAAACGTTTCGATTTATTTAAATACTTTTTTACCACATTATATTAATTATGTCAAGTGTATTTATTGTTTTTTAGACGATAAATTAATTTTTAAAATTATAATATATATATCATCACGTGTCGTTGTTTCTTGTATGCAACCAGTATGTTTTTTTGTGTAAAATTGCGACAGGGGAAGCTATTCTTCCGCTTAAGAAATTGAGCTGAAGCCGGTTAGGACTTCAGCTCAATTTTATAGGATGTGAACTATATTATTCTATTTTCTTTTTCTCGCTGCAAAACCAATCAAACCAAGCAAACCCGCACCAAGCATAATCAAACTGCCGGGTTCAGGAATAAGATTCACATCATCAATAAATAAATTTCCAGACCATGTCGAAGCTCCGCCATCACCGATATGAACGCCAATTGCTCTGACATCGCTAAGATTAGGCACGCCGGCCAGATTAAGTGTAAGCTCATGCCATGTATTCGCTGTTTCAAGGTTAATCCAGTTGCCCATATAGGTTGTCCATGCGCCGCCTGTTTTAATATGCAGTCTCGCGCCGATTCCATAGCCTGGGCCGCCCACATTGTGAATAGGGTTTGTATCAACCTGAACATAAGCTTTTACAAGCGAGTAAGAGCTTAAATCCTGGGGTGTCGCATACATTAAATTCAGCGCGCCACCTGACCCGTCTGCCTGCAATGCTACCGCGCTTGCAATAACTCCTCCTCCGTTGCCTGTGTGATCAAGAGAACCGGACCAGGCAGGATCAGCCGTAATACCCGTTCCCCAACCGCTATCGTAGGTCCAACCTTCTGTGCCCGAATCAAAGCTAAAAGCATTTGCGCCGGTAGCAATCAGCAAGCTTGCCACCAATAAAAGTAACTTTCTTATCATGAACTCCTCCTTTCATTACCTGTATGGTTGACTATCAACTTGTTAAATAAAAAAAAGATTTATCAAAACCTACATTATTTTCTGTGATTTGTCAAGCGGCTATAGCAAATTAAATATATTCCCCGAGTAAAGGAACCGCATTTTTCATAAAATCGGTGAGAATTCTGTATGCTTCTTCCTCATTATCCTGGCGGATTATAGTAGCAACTCGCAATAAAGCCCCCTTGCTTTTCCTTTCCCTGATCTGGTCAAAGATAAAGAAGAACTGCTGTTCATAATAACTTGAAGTCATCCTGTCCCCCGCCATATACCAATACAGAACAAGCTGTTTCGACTGCCCCATCTGGAAGGTTATCCTGTTAACTTCAAGCATAATATTTTCATCGATACAAACCTTATCTTTCGTCTTGGACAGCAGTTCGGTCTCTCCGCTTCCGAGATAACAGTTTTCAGGAGGATGAAAACTTAACCTGTTGTCCTCTCCGTAAACAACCGAAAACAACACTCTCTGGTTTTTTTTATTCGAAAACTCCATAAGAAGGATTTTATCTGTCCCAAGAATATCGATAACACTTTGTTCGGGCGCTTCTTTTTTGCCCGTCCAATCCGCGACGTTCAACGGAAAATCCATTATTTTCACGTCTGTGGGCGGCAGGGGTTTCCTGGAATATAAGAACAACACGCCGCCAGCGAAGACAGCCAGAATCAATATAAGGATTATATATTTTGAGTCTCTTTTTTCCATGACAGGATATTTTCCGTGATTTTCAACCCCAAAAAAGCAAAAACAAACACCAACAGGCCGGAAAAATCATGAAACCGTCCCGTAGCAGCTTCGGAACTCCAGCCCCTCGCAACCCAAAGCAATAAAACTACGCGTATTATATTGGATAATAACGCAAGCGGGATTGAGGAAATAAACAATATTATTTTCTTTGTGTTTGATAAATTAACCATATAAGCATATAAAGACCCCAGCGCCATAAGCGAAATCAGGCTTCTCAAGCCGCTGCAGGGGCTCCCTATCATCAGTGATGTATTCTGCAGGATTACTTCGCTGCCTCTTCTTTCAGCCTGGATTCCCAGCATATTGATTATATAAGTCGCCGCCTGCGCAACGAATATCTTCATCTTAAAGCTTATATTATCTATAATCAAAATAGGCAAAGGTATCATAAAAATCAGAAAACAAAGAGGAAACCACAATTCTTTAAGCGTCTTAAACCCGAACAGGTAAACAACAAGACCGGCAAGCGCAAATATCATAGAGAAACCCGAAATAAAATAAATTTTCCACGCATAAGACACAACGTGGACCAGCAGACTGGCAATTAATATAAACAATCCTATGACACTTGATTCCGCGGGATTACCGAAAACTTCCCTTTTTTTCCATATCAAAAAGGCTGCTACCGGAGGTATAAGAAAACCATGGGAATAATATGAACCCGCCCACAGGAACCTTTCTTTCATCCATAAAAATGTGGGCCAGTAGATTACACACAACAATATACCCATGAGCAATATTTTAAATTTTACATCTTTCACGATAAATCACTCAATTATTAATGAGTTTAAGCGTCTCGATTTTTTCTTCTATCAACTCTCTGGCGCCCACCTGGGGAAATTTTTCAAGCAGTTCTTTGAGGATTTCGGCGCCTTTCTCCGGCTCATTTAGCTGATTGACGTAAATACCAGCCATTGTGTTCAATGATTCGGCGGCAACCGCGGTGCCGGGATAAGAATCAGCAAGATTCCTCAGATTTTTCAGGACCTCATCCCATTTTTGCTGCTCAATCAAAACGGCAACAATAAAGTTCTGCGCGGTAAGGGACGCGAAAGTATCGGGATGTTCCTTTATTATTTTCGAATAATGTGCAATAGCCTCCTTATAGGCGTTCTGTGCTTTCAGCTCCAATCCTTTGGCTTTATAATACTGCGCTATATAAAGAGGCACCTGGAATGACGCGTAAGTATTTGGATAATCGGAAACTATTTTATTATATTTCTCCAGCGCTTTATCCCATTTATCCTCGAACTCATATATTTTTCCGATGGCAAATAGGGCTCCGGCGCACGAATTCTGGTCATTGGAAAAATGTTTCAGGACTTTTTCATATTCTGCTTTCGCTTTCGACATATTATTCTGCATCGCGTAAAGCTGTCCTATTGTCAACTGCGCTCTCGGAGAAAAAGCCCACCTTGGAAATTTAAAAACGATCTTTTGATAAGCCACTATGATATTTTCGTAATCCCGGGGTTTGGCATTCTGCGGATCCTTAAGAAGTTTCACATACATTTTATTGGCTTTCCAGTAGAGTTTCTCAGCCTCGTAATCACCGCCGCTGCAGCCAACCACAAACAATATAGAAAGCATAAATAATCCGCACAGCAGTTTCCCGTGATATTTTTTATTATTACTTGTTTTCATAAACCTCCATCCTAATTATAAATTCAAAACTCTAATCTCTAAACCCTAAACACCTGCCTACCGGCATACAGGAATAAAACCTCAAAGACTTCCTAACCACAGACACTATAGTCCTCGTCTATCCCTGTCCGCCAATGCATTGTGGCAGATGCGGTTCCAATTCTTTCTCTTTTCTTTTGTATTTTATATTGTTTAGTATTTAGTGCTTGTGATTTAGAGTTTGTTCTCGTTATTATCCGTTTCCTTTGCAAGTATATAAAGATTCGTGATAGCGGATATCACAAAAAAATCCGTAAACATCACCAAAACAATCCCAAATACTATTACACCTACACTTAACTCAGGAACATTTTTAACAAAAAAAGGAATCATATAACCCCTTGCAAGAATATAGCCTACCTCCAGTAAGCGCGGCGCCGCGACTAAAATAAGCGACGCGATAAAGACCTGCCTGGATAAATTAAAACTGCTTTTCAGGGACGCAAAATATTTCTTCTTGCCTATTATCGCGGAAGGATACGCGTAAACAAGAAAAGCCTCGATGATTATTATACAAATAAACCCCAGATAAAAAAATGTTCTAATCAATATCAGCGTTATGGGTTTTCCCCCAAGCCATCTGACAAGAATAATCCCGGGAACTTTCAGGATTATAAAACTCAACACAAACAACGTGGCCCATATACCCGCAAGCGTTAGATAGCGCCTGGCGGATTTATTAAAACTGCCGGCGGGTTTCGGTGTAACATCGCCGGAATTTGCCTGATAAATGAGATTGACGGCCATTCCGAACATAATCACGCCTATTGTAGCCATAATAAAAATCTGGAAGTAATAAAAAAGTTCAGGCAAAACAAGAAAATTCGAAGGATAATGGAGAAATTTTTCACCTTTAAAGTTCCTTATTGGTGAGGCAAAAAACAATGACCACGGTTTTCTGGGAAAATAGTATAACACCGCAAGGGTCAACGCATTACAAATCGCCGTGATAAAGAAGGGTAATAATATTACCGGGTATTTACGGGCCATTTTCATAGACATGGACCAAACGGATTTTGAGATATTAAAAGCTTCTTTAATCGACATATCTTAATCTCCTTTGAGAATTAGTTATTAAGCAAGTCAATAATCTCATGCTTTTATAGCCTTATATAATAGCATAATATAATCAATTTTAGAAAATAGATAACTCGCTTGCTTGGGGCAGACAAGAAAAAGGCTTCTTAAACTTTGTTTTCAAGTATATTTTCTCCTTCTCGCCATCTGTGTCAATCTGTGTTATCTGTGGTTACAACTTTCCTTTATTTTTTCTTTTTACTTCAATATTCGCATTTTGAATTTCGTGCTTTTACTAGTTATCTAAAATTGAGAAATCCTGATTTCCTTATCCAGTCAATTGTAACAGTTATAACCAATACTAGTGCAATCACGGCAAATATACCCTTAAAACCGGTAAAACTGAGGGAAATCATCCCAAAACAGCATGAGAGGAAATACATGGACAAGACAACCTTCCTCTGGGATTTCCTTTCGGTAAGCATATGATGATGTATATGTTCTTTATCGGCATGAAAAATATGCCTGCCCCGCGCTATCCTTCTTAATATCGCGAGGCTTGTGTCTATTATGGGCAACCCCAATGCGATTACGGGTATTATAAGTGTTATCAGTGTCTGGGTTTTGCTGTATCCGGTAATGGCAATTATTGCGAGAATGAGGCCGAGAAACATACTGCCCGTATTACCCATAAATATTTTTGCCGGATTAAAATTATAAGGCAGGAAACCGAAACAACACCCGCAAAGCGCAAGGGATATCACGGCAGCCGTCGTATTGCCCTGTTTTAAAGAAGAAAGGAAAAGGAAAAAACTTATTATCCCTGTAACTCCACACGCCAGGCCATCAAGCCCGTCAAGAAAATTAATAGCATTAATCACTCCTATTATCCACAAGACCGTAAGGATATATCCAAAAACACCCAATGATATCTTATCTCCGAACGGGTTTGTTATTTCCTCAATGCAGAAACCTGAAACGATAAGTATTACCGCAACAAGTATCTGGATATAGATTTTAAACTTTGCTTTCAATCCTTTAAGATCATCAATGATGCCGAGGGAAACTAACACAAAAGACGCAATTATCATTCCCCAAAACTTAGTATAAAAATTTTCAATGGCATTCGGGAAATATACCTCGCAAACCGTCAAAGCGGCAAAGAAGCCGAATACCATAGCCAAACCGCCCATGGTAGGCATATTTCTCTGATGCACTTTTCTGTGGCCGGGTTTGTCATAAATCTCAAACACACAGGAAAGTTTTATCATAAAGGGAGTAAATAACACAGCGACACCCGCCGATATAAAAACCATATAAAAAAATATTTTATAACTCATATCAATTTATATTCCTTGCGGTTTCCGATTTTTCCCATACATCAGTTTTGAAACCTGTTAAAAATCTTAGAAAAGCCGTAAATGCCGACGCATTAATCAAACAAAAATAAAAAGGTATATAAAATATCTTTGCAATCTTATGCTTTTTCCCCAAAACAAAACTCGTTACAGCAAATACATAAAGCAACAATTGAAACACAAATGAAACTCCATAAATATTGTTGCCAATCAAAAATAAATTTGATGTAAATATTGCAATCATAAAGAATGGAGTTAGCCATCTTAGAAGTTTATGGCATAGAAATTGAGTTATTCTGAGGTATCCTGATGAAAAAATCAGATCGGGCATTCTGAAAGTCGCTTTCCATCCCTGGGCAATAATCCTGACTTTTTGCCTAAACTGATCTTGCATATTTGAACTCACTTTCTCTCTGGCTATAGCCTTGGGCTCATAAATTATTTTGTAGCCAGCATTATAGACTCTCATCGGATTAACAAAATCATCAGCAACATCATTGTCAATTTTCTTGTATAATGATTTTCTCATCGCATATATCGAACCATTTGCGACGAGAAGCGATCCCAAAACACTTTCCTTCTCTTTTAAATATTCTTCGTATTTCCAGTAAATATTCTCTCCCGATTCAACAGATGTGCCTTCAGAACATATATATTTAAGCTTGCCGCACACACAACCGATGTCATCTTTTTTAAAATGAATTACTAATTCTTTGAGCGCGTTTTTGTCATACAAAGAATTTGCATCTGAAAAAACAAGGATTTCATTCCGCGCCAATTCGACAGCTTTATTCAAAGCGGCAATTTTACCTTTTCGTGGATTTTGCTCAAAAACTTTTATTAACTTTGAATTGAACCCATTGACAATGTTTATGGTATTATCGGTACAACCATCGAAAATAAATAGAATTTCTATTTTATCTGCGGGGTATTCCATATCCAGAATATTTGAAATTTTTTGCCGTATCACCCTATCTTCGTTGTAAACAGGGACAATAAACGTTATTGCTTTATAATCCAATTCGCTGTCCGCAAAATCTTTTCTACTGTTTTTTAGAAACGTCAGTATAGCTAACATTAGCGGATATCCCAAATAAGGAAATATAACCAATATAACGAATATCCAGAAAATAAACTGCAGGCTCATAAAATAAATGACTCCCTATTTCAGCCACTCTTGATAATGGGCATTAATTCTGCTTACTATGTTTTCCCATGAATATTTTTTTGCAACATAATCACGACATTTGCGGCCTAATTCGACTATATCATAATCCTTTTTAATGAATTCCTCGATCCCATTGGCAATATCATCCGGAGAATTTCCTTCAAATAGGAACTCATTACCTAATTCCTTCAATATTTCCACAGTTCCCCCTACCGGAGTCCCCAATACACATAGACCGCTTGCCATAGCTTCCAGGGAAACCAAACCAAAACCCTCAAGATGTTCCGTAGGAAGAATAAACAAATCAGATGCCTGATAATATAACGGAAGTTCCTCATTTTTGATTTTACCGGTCAATAATATGTCTTTTTCCAGTTGATAACCGGCAATTTCGGAATCCAACCTATCCCTTAAAAATCCGTCTCCCCCTATAACCAAATAGATATCTCCAAAAATAGTTTTCAGCCTTTTAAAAGCAATTATTAAATTTTCCAAACCCATTCTTGCCACAAGCCTTCTTATGGTAAATAATATAAAAGCCTTCTGAGGTAATTTTAATTTTTCCCTTATCAGTCCCTTTTCACTTCTCCCGCCAACAGGTTTAAATGAATATATATCAACTCCGCCGGGTATAATATTGATTTTTGATTCATCTATATCACTAAAATGCTTCATTATTTCACTCTTATTAAATTCACTTAAAACGATTATTCTATCCGCGTGCTTTAAATTAATATTCTCAATCGCATGCAGGACTTTCAATATAAAGCCCACCGGAATTATTCTGGAATACTTTTTCTTTTTGCTTTGGAGAAAAACTTCATGGAACATTGAAGCATGAAATGTGTATACATTAAGCTTCGCAGGATGCTTTAACATCATGTTATATGGCAAGGCAGGAAGGCAGGAATGAAAATTAATAACATCATAACCCCTTTTGAGTAATTTCCTGCAGCAAAAATAAGCCAGTAAGTTATATAAAGGCCTTTTTAAAAAAAACAATTTACCTTTTGATACGCTTTTATACCTAAAAACCTCTATTCCTTCGATCACTTCTTCTTTTTTAAATTTTAAATCAAAATTCGGGCATATTACCGCAACCTTATTCCCTTTTTCCACCAAACCCCTGCAAAGATTATATACATAGGTATGAACTCCCCCCAAACCATCGGGATAAAAGGAATCTGTAATCATTAAAATATTCACGAAATTAAATTCCCGTAAAGGGTTTCATACGATTTTATCATTTCGACAAGAGAATATTTTTCAAATACATAATTTTTCGCTTTTGCGCCTACAGACAACCTTCGTTTTTTATTGTTCAACAATTCTAAAATCGCGCTCATCATTGAATTAACATCTTTCGGTTTAATAAGAACGCCTATTTCTTCGCTATTGATTATTGAACTTACACCACCAACGTCTGTCGCAATAACCGGCTTAGAAGAAGCCATAGCTTCTAGTATCGCCAGACCAAAAGCCTCTTTTTTAGAAGGCAGGACAAAAACATCAAAAATAGACAGAACTTCTTTTATTTCTTTCCGGCTTCCGGTAAAGATAACTTTATCTGAAAGACAGTTATTACAAACCCATTTCTTCAATTTAGTTTCAATAGGGCCATCTCCTACAATAATGAATTTTACTTTTTTATTTTTTTCGCAAATTTTTTTTGCCGCTTTTAGAAGATAAACATGCCCTTTTTCAACGCTGAGTCTTCCAATAGTACCTACTACCAGAGTCTCTTTATCTATACTGAACTCCTTTTTTACTTTTTCACTGTCAATAGTTGCCCTAAATTCCTCAACATCTATAGCATTAGGCACCATAGACAGAAGACTGCTATCGATGGTTCTCTCCAAATAAGAAACAAGAGCGTCAGACACAGCTACAACTCTATCAAAATACTTAAGTATATGACGATCCATATATTCATATATTTTTAAATTCAATCTCTCGCCCAAATATCCGTGAACCGTTGATATTATTTTAATTTTATCGCGGAAGTCAGGAATCCTAAGGGCCAGAAAAGCGATTATATCGCTTTTATAATCATGGCAATGTAATATATCAACCTCATGCCTTTTTAAGTTCTCTCTTAAGATCTGAACAGCATTAGCATCAAATTTATTATTCAGATATATGTTCTCGGCTGCCATTCCAAGTTGTTCAATGTCACGTTTAAGAGGTAAATCACTCTTTGCTCTCTTATCGGTCAACATTGCTAAGATAGGCATGAATTTATCCTTATCTATACCCCTAAATATATTAAAAATAATTTTTTCGGCACCGAACAAAACTTCTGCACGCTGATAGCTATTCCTTAAATGCAATATTTTGATTTTTCCCATCTCAATCCTTTTGGTCATATTCTCTTACAATATCTGATATTTCCGCAATAATATTGCCGATCTGAATTCGAATTTTCAGTAATTCCGATAAGTTATCCGTAAAATCAGTCATGTTTGAAACAAGGGAAATTTCCGCTATTCTTTTTGCTTCAGCTAGCAAATGAGAATATTCCCCGTAGGAATTGAGAGCTTCAAGTTCATGTATTTTTCTGCTTAAAATATCCAGGTATTCATAATCTTCAATGCCATCTCTGATTATTTCCCATCTGACTGAGTTAACAGGTCCACTCTTGCCCCAATAAATCAAAGAGCCTTCCCCATTACAATCGGCATAGGCCACAGGATTATTCCAGACATCTTTATTCCAATAATTGATACACCAATACAACAACCCCTGTGCTTTATACTTGAAAGCCTGCCAGAATAATATCCTGTTTTCAACTGTGGTATAATCTATCGCCCAAAAATTTGCATAGGGGCGTCTTGTGCCACATGTTACATACCACCAGATTTCATCACCTTTTTGCTGACGTTCTTCCAGAAACTGTTGATCAATTCTATCGGTATGGATAACCCAAATATCTACATAGCCTGCCAATTTTTTATACTCATATCCATTTGCGCCGCTTGTTGTTGAGGCTGCATAACCAATCGTAACCAGCCTCTTAATCTCCGGAGAGATACTATTTATCTGAGATAATGTGTTCTTTAAGATGTTAAAATATTTAACATCGGGCTCATCTGTCAGATAAATATATCCCTTTTCCAACCATCCCCTTTTTTTTAAGTGTTGTTCTGTTTTCTGAAGAACTTGTTTTACAAAGATATAATTTTCAAAATCACCTGGTATTTCGGATGGTTTTTGTTCCCCATATGTATAAGGTATGCCACTCCAGAAAATATTAAATGAAGTGATTCCTTTTCCAATGTAATACTCCATCTTTTTGTCAAAATCCGAAAAATCTATTTTGGCATTGCCACGAACATTCTCTATCTCAGGATATATATAATTAAGATTACTCACTTTATGTTCCAACATGTTTTCCCAATAAATTTCTGTTATGGCTTTCAACTCCTTGCTTTCAAGAGGAACATTATGTCTTTTGGCTATAAAACCGGGCCATAATGCAAATGCCGTTTTAAGCGCCGGAGTTTCGGATAAGCTGAAATCCCAAACAGCTAACTCAATTTCAATGTTTTCAGATTCCCCATACTCAAATTCAACCGCAATATTACCTTTATATATGCCTTTACTTACATATGAAGGAACATACACGGTAAACCATAAAACAATCCTTGTTTTTTTCTCAATAGAAACATTATTATCAGTTATTTTAACTAACGGGTCAGGCCATTTTCCGGGGTTGCTCGAAAATTTTGTTACATCAACATATTTTACTGAATAGATCGTAATGTTTGCACAGTCAAAGATATTCCCATTCTCCGAAAATAAATCTGAAATTTTAAGTTTAGCGCTAACATCTTCGTTATGGGTATTTTCCAATACTAATTGAAATGACTCGTATTCATTTTTTGCGGAAAACAATCTGATCTTGGGACAATGATTATAGTTTATATTTGTTTCAGGCCTGATTTTTTCTGAATTATTAACGATTGCAATTTTCATATCCGCATAACAAACACCGCAGATAAATAAATTAAGAGCCATAACCAATAATATTTTTTTAGTTAGCATTTGACAACTCCATCATCACAACTGATATGCCTAATAATATCCAAAATATCAATGCTTCGATATGAGACGAAACCATATTCATCAACGAAAAACCCATGATGCTGATTTCAAAACCCGCAGATATATTTGAAAGAACCATATCTCCTTTTTTTTCAAATACAAGACTGCTTTTTCGAAAATATTTCCAACTAAAATAAATTAAAAGTATTAGCATTGTCACAGCTGGAACACCACTTTCAGCCGCAACATTCAGATAGAGGTTATGCGCATGGAGAAGTAAAAATTTTGTTTTTATACCCGGCGAAGTGATAGCATTATATACAAATTCTCTCTGAAAAACACCCGGACCAACGCCTAAAAAAGGATGGCGAATTATAGTATCTCCTGCGACAATCCAAGCATCAAACCGTGTCCTTATAGAAGCTTCTCGCGTTTCTGTTATTGTCTGCATCCGGTCCTTATATTCATCGGGTAGGAAAGGCGTAAAAACAAATATAAG
>JAQUNG010000047.1 GCA_028717725.1 bacterium
GATGTTGTTCCTGAGCCGAGCAGTATTGTTCTTTTAGGTATTGGCCTTGCGGGTATTATCAGCTTTTTCGCAAGGAAAAAGTGATATTAAGCGTTGTTGCAGAAAAAAGCCGCTGGATTCCAGCGGCTTTTTTCATTTTTGGGGTGAGAGGGTAATAATTACTTTTTCCTTTTGGAAATCAACAGAAGCCCCGCCATTCCTATTCCGAATAACGCGATTGTACCCGGTTCGGGAACAACATTTGTAGCACCGATATCATCTAATCCCCAGCTTATGCTTCCCCCTGCGGGAGCGGAAACAATAAAATTGGCCGACACGAAATCACCCGTCCATGTGTCATTTCCTACGCCGGGGTTATCATTGATAAAAGAGGAGAACGGGATTATAACTTCCTTCCAGCCCGTCCAGTTGATGGGTAACCAAATGCTTTCATCGAGGGTCCATTCTCCGTATTTGAATAAATCTCCGTCTTTTTCTTTCAGTTCTATTTTTAAGCTTCCCCAGGATGAATCGCCCTTTACCATTAGGCGGAAGGAATCATAAGCGCTCAAATCCATCTCTTTATAGTGACCTGTTCCGCCCGTGTAGTAGTTATAATTGTTGTCTGTAGACTGAATATCCAGATAATTGTTGCCCTGGGGAGCTCCGGCCGAAGAAAGAGCTGGATTGAAAATATCTCCACTGTCCGAATATTTCCACCAATAGTTAGAAGCACTGCTATTTACCCAATCGATTCCGCTTTCAAAGTCATCAAAGATGACATCGGCGTTTGCCGCCTGCGCTGCAATAGATAACATTGCAATTACGGCAAAACCCAATAACAACTTGCGCATAAAACACCTCCTTTTAATTATACAGGTTTACAACCGGTATATCATATTAGCACCATATAACAGTTTTGTCAATAGGGCAGTATGTATTTTTTTGTCGTCGGCAAAATGAAAATCGCCTTGACATAGTTGTAAATTTCAGTAGAATCTATATATGAATGTAACCGATTACATAGCTTCGAATTAACGGCATTTTTTTGTATATTTTATGTAACCGTTTACATTTTAAATGTGGGGAAAGGGGGAAAAATGAAGAAAGTTTTGTTCTCAGTTTTTACGGCAGTTATGTTTATTCTGCCGGCGTCAGTCCAAGCCAATATGCTTAGTAATTCCGGTTTTGAAACGTGGGTTGAGTATGAGGGGAAAAACGTGCCCGATAATTGGTGGCATATGTTTTCGGATCCCGATGTGGCTGGAACTCAAAGCAGTAACGCAAAATCCGGCGTTTCATCCGGTCAGGCAACAATTACAGGCCCAGGATGGGGAGGATGGGGTCAGTGGGTGAGCGAGAGTGTTACAGCAGGACAGACTTTTTATGCTTATCAGCCTGTTAATATTCCTACAGCCCTTAATAATGCGGCAGCAGTTCTGGAATTAAAATTCCAGAATGATAGCGGCGGAACAGTCGGAAGCGCATTAACCGCGTCATTGAGCAGCGCGACAAGCGGATGGGAAGCGCTTTCTCTGTCCGGCGTAGCGCCAAGCGGTGCTACAAAGCTTTCCTACACTGTTCTTTTAAAAGATACAGGTTCAAATCCGGCTGGGACAGTTTATTTTGATGATGCTTACGCAGATATACAGCCCATTCCCGAGCCGACAAGCCTGTTGCTTCTTGGGTTAGGTCTCGCAGGGATTTTTGTATTTAAAAGAAGCAGGGCGTAATTCAGGTTTTTATGCGATGGGGAAGGGGATGAAACTCCCTTCCCCATTTTTTATGCCTTGATGCAAGTGTGATATCGCGGTATAATATCAATTACAATAAGATGAAACCATTTCTAAGAACGTTAATTACTATTTTTTTTATATTGTCCGTTTCTCCCTGTATGTCCTCTTTTGAATATTTGCATACAAGCGACATAGCGGGCAACCCTAAATCAGAATTCGGAATTGAAGAAACGCCATATCTTTATGTTTCTCTTCCCCGAGACGGTTCGGCTTTTGTTGCCTCCTGGTGGTTAAGCCCCGAGGTGATATCATATTTTGACGGCGGCGGAATTTTTGAGCAAAGAGAGAAAATAATCAGTATCGATATTTGGGACGGCATAAAGGAAACGGGTAGATGGAATATCAACGCGCTGTATTTTTTCCCGGATAACGGCAAAACCGGTTCAGGAACGGTTTTTTTTGATGTTATTCCCGAACCCGGCACAATAATTTTATTTTTCGCGGGTATTTTCCTTTTAGTCGGGAAATCTTTTTCTGAAAGAATATCTTGACGTAATATTGCTTGCCTGGCAAAACCATTCTGGTAAAATAATCTGGTTGTGGATTCATTTGTCGTAAATAAAATAAAAATTAATGTCAAAATGGGCGATATTGTTTTAAAATCCTCTGATGCCATCGTAAAACGCGGCGAATAATCTGTTCTGGATGGGCGGCGGTGTTGCGGGCGCCATAAAATCGGCGGGCGGGGAAGATATAGAGAAAGAAGCGGTCAAAAAAGGGCCGGCAAAGATAGGGGACGCGGTAGTTACGGCAGGAGGCAGTCTGAAAGCGCGGTATGTGATACATGCCGCCGTAATGGGTCAGGACCTGAAAACAGATGGGAAGACAGTAAGAGATACCGCTCTGAAATCACTATTTTTTGTGATATTTCGGAGAAAATTTTGAGTTAAGAATGAGGCGGACCGGGACAATTACACTTTTGACGGATTTCGGAACAAGGGATTATTTTGTTTCGGCTATGAAAGCCTCTATATTGAGCATAAATGAGGATGCGCGTATTGTGGATATAACACATAATGTCGGGCGGGGCGATGTGGAAGAAGGCGCTTATACCTTATTCAGCGTATATGCGGATTTTCCCGCCGGCACGATTCACACGGCGGTAGTGGATCCTTCGGTCGGAGGAAAAAGGAAGCAATTGATTATTCAGACGAACAATTATTTTTTTATAGGTCCGGATAACGGCTTGATGTATCCGTCAGCCGACAGGGATAAGATTAAAAGAGTGGTTGAAATCAGCAATGCCGAGTATATGCGTTTGCCTGTTTCAAACACTTTTCACGGCAGGGATGTTTTTTCTCCGGCGGCCGCGTGGCTCAGCAACGGTGTTGATATATCGGAATTCGGTTCCGATGTTATGGAAATAGAGATATTGGAATTCAGGAAACCGGAATATAGAGATGGTAAACTCTATTCCAAGGTGATTAATGTGGATATTTTCGGTAATATCACCACTAACGTCGACAGAGATTTTATTGTGTCTTTGAATAAGGAACTGCCCGCCGCAGTCAGGATAGGAGATGCAAATGTTTCTTATGGAGAAAAATATTCGGATGTTGAAAAAGGAAAACTGGTTTTTTGCTGGGGCGGCGCGGGATTGCTTGAAATAGCCGCTAATTGCGGCAATGCCGCGGAAATATTATCTTTAAAAAAGGGTGACGTTGTGGTATTTCAACTTTAGTAAATTTATACGGGAGGAAGTATGTCGGGAAATATATCATTTGATTTTAATAATTCGCTTGCGGATGTTGTGGGGCAGGACAACGGGTTTACCGAAGAGGATATTAAGTCTGTAGAAAAAAAAGTAACAAGGGCAGTTTCGAAAATTCAGGAGATCAGGGAAAAAGGGAATCCCGGTTTTGTAAAACTGCCTTTCAGCCGCGAGGTTGCTTCCGAGATAAAGATATTTGCCGATTCCATAAGAAGCAAATATGAGAATTTTATTGTTTTGGGTATAGGAGGTTCCGCCCTTGGCAACATAGCTTTAAATACGGCCTTAACGGAACCGTATAAGAAGAAGCATGGAATTCCGAAGCTTTTCGTGATGGATAATATCGATCCTGAGGTGTTTGTGTCCATGCTTGAAGGGATTGATTTAAAGAAGACCGTTTTTAACGTTATAACAAAATCCGGCAGCACTTCCGAAACAATGTCTCAGTTTATCATTATCAAAACTCTGCTGGAAAAAGTGTATGGGAAAAAATACAAGGAACATATTATAGCGACAACAGACCCCCAAAAAGGGGATTTAAGGTCTATTTCGGAACAGGAAGGATATAAAATTTTCAATATTCCAGAAAATGTCGGCGGCCGCTTTTCAGTGCTTTCTCCCGTGGGTCTTTTGTCCGCGGCGGTAACGGGTATTGATATCCATGAACTGCTCGCCGGCGCCGAAAAAATGGAAATGCGCTGCAGAGAATCATCCTATCTTAAAAACCCGGCTTATATGTACGCCATACTGCACTATATACTTGACGTTAAAAAGAATAAAAAAATCTCGGTTATGATGCCTTATTCCACAAAGCTGAAAGACATAGCGGATTGGTACAGGCAGCTTTGGGCCGAAAGCCTTGGCAAGACAAGAAATGTCGACGGCGGTTCCGTTTTTGTCGGACAGACTCCGGTTAAAGCGCTTGGAGCGACCGATCAACATTCGCAGGTTCAACTGTATGTCGAAGGACCCAATGATAAATATTTTGTATTTGTGGGGGTAAGTAAATTCACGAAAGATATCGAAATCCCGAAGGGATTTGAGGATAAAAAAAGCATAAGTTACCTGTCGGGACATACTATGGGGGAGCTTTTTCACGCTGAGCAAAAAGCGACTACCCTTGCTTTAACAAAAGCAAAAAGGCCTAATGCGACGATATGGATTCCCGAAATATCGGAGAATTCAGTCGGGCAGTTGTTGTATATGCTTGAACTTGCGACCGCTTTTGCCGGTTACCTTCTTGAAATAGATCCTTTTAATCAGCCCGGCGTTGAGGAAGGGAAGAAATTGACATATGCGTTGATGGGTCGCCCCGGTTTTGAGGAAAAGAAGGAAGAAATAGAGAAAATAGACAGGCCGAATCCCGGGTATATTATATAAAAAGGGGGGAGTTACTGAGTATATTATTGTAGAAATCAAAACTTAATAACTTAATAACAAATAACTCAATAACTAAATAATAACCTGTTTTTCAAGTCTTGACTATCAGAAAACAGGATTATAGTATTAGATGAAAATCATGGAGGTGAATAAAGTGACAAAAAGCCAGAAAATAGAATTTAAATGCGTCAGCAAAAATTGCGACGGCACACTATCTTTTATGGTTAATCAGATAAAGAAAAACAGCATACTCAAATGTGATAAATGCGGGAACGAATATAAATTCGGACAGGAACTTATTTCCAAACTGGAAATGTTCGATCGCCTGATTAAAGCCGTAAGCGAAGCGAAATCCATACTCGGAGATACGAATGTCGCGATAGATTTTGAGGGACACAGCCTTAAAGTTCCTTACAGACTCCTGCTTACAAGGTTGAGCACTTCTTTAAAACTGGAGGTCGGAGGGCAGACCGTGGACTTTTCTTTCAGGGTAGAACCGCTGAAAGATGAAGACCTGAAAAAATGGAGCAGCTGATAGAAAATTAAACGGTTAAGATAGTTGAACAGTTCATTAGTTAAAAGAATAAAGATAAGATTCAAAACTATTCAACTGCTAAACTATTAAACTATATTGATTATGAAAAACGGGATCAAGATAACTTTAACTCTGTCAATCGTGTGCCTTGTTGCGGGATTATGCCTAGGGGCTGTTTACAGGCAGTCAAGGCCGTCCATTGAAGCACGGCAGAGAGCGGATGAAGAAAAAAGATTAAAAGAGATATTCCCTGAATCGGACGATTTTGAGGAAAAGACAGGTGTTTTACCCAAAATGATCGAAAAATATTTTATTGTCAAAAACAAAGGATCTCTTCTGGGATATGTTTTTGTCTGTTCCAACTATGGATATTCAAGTGATATCGAACTTATGGTGGGTGTTGACGCTAAAGGGAATGTTGCCGGTGTTAAAGTATTGGCGCAGTCTGAAACGCCGGGGTTAGGCACAAGAATAGAAGAGCCGGATTTTATTAACCAGTTTAAAGGCTGGAATGACGCGTTGTGTAAATCCGGCAAGGTGAATTTCGATTCGATTACCGGCTGTACCATTTCTTCGAAGGCGGTTTTCAATGAAATAGTTTCTGCCCTGGAATTATGGGATAAACTTGGGAAATAGGTATTAAAAACAGAAAGAAAACTGAGATCATAGATTGTTCGCCCGCTTATGTTTTGAGTCGGGTATGATTAATAAAAAAAATAATGAAACATATAATATTCATCCAATCGGTTTTTTATCTATAGAGATGCCTTTCTTAAATTTTAATTTAGTTGAAAAGGAAATCCTTCCTTTTGTAGAGAAGCCCGCTAGGTATATCGGAGGAGAAATTAATTCTTCCACAAAGCCCTTTGACCGCGCGAATCTAAATCTGTGCCTTGCTTTTCCCGATATCTATGAAATAGGAATGAGTAATTTGGGAAACAGGATTTTATACAGCGCAGTTAATAACAGGGAAGGGTTTTCTGCCGAAAGAGTTTATTGTCCATGGAAAGACATGCAGCTCGAAATGAGAAAGAAAAAAATCAGTCTTTTTTCTTTGGAAAACAAAATCCCCGTCGCTTATTTTGATGTTGTGGGGTTTTCCTTGCAGTATGAACTCTGTATTACGAATATGATTTGCATGTTGCAACTGGCGGGAATACCGGTTTTTTCTAAGGACAGATCGGAAGGCGTGCCCCTGATTATTGCGGGCGGGGCGTGTGTTTCCCAGCCGGAACCGTACGCGGATATTTTTGATGTCATGATTCCCGGCGACGGAGAAAAAGCCATACTGGATTTTCTGGAGTGGTTTGGTCGTAACAGGGATTTGATATTATCCGACAGGGAAAGGGCCTTGGAAAAACTGTCGGCAGATAATAATAATGTTTATGTCCCCCGATTTAAAATTGAAGGTAAAAAAATCAGGAAAAACTCGGAAAACGAAATTTTTGCAGATATCCTTTCGTCTATTATTGTGCCGAACATCCAGACTGTTCATGACAGGGCTGTGGTCGAAATAATGAGGGGATGCACCAGAGGGTGCAGATTTTGCCAGCCTGGTATGATATACAGGCCCCGCAGGGAGAAAGATATTGCCTCGATACTCGCTGAAACAGAAAAGAAGATTGGTGAAAGCGGGTATGAGGAAGTATCTCTGCTTTCGCTGTCTTCGGGAGATTATAGCGGGATTAAGAAACTTTGCGAGAAACTTAATGCGGCGTTTTCCTCAAGAAATATATCCGTAAGTCTGCCTTCGCTGAGGTGCGATTCTTTTTGCATAGATCTTGCTGACCAGGTTAGCAGGACAAGGAAAAGCGGTTTGACTTTCGCTCCGGAAGCTGGGACGGAGCGTTTGAGGAAGGTAATAAATAAAAATCTGTCCGACACGGAAATAATAAATTCGTGCCTATATGCTTTTGAAAAGGGGTGGAAACTGATAAAACTTTATTTTATGGCGGGGCTTCCTTTTGAGTCGGATACTGACATTGAATCGATAGGTTTACTTGCCGAAAGGATTATTTCCGAAGCGGCGAAGGCCGGATATAAAGGGATAAAACTTAATGTTGCAGTTTCGAATTTTGTTCCGAAGGCGCATACTCCGTTCCAATGGGAAAAAATGAACAGCATTGAAGAACTAAGAAAGAAGCACCGCAAGATAAGAAATATCGTTAAAAATAAGAAAATAAAACTTAATTTTCATAATCCCGAAATGAGTTTTCTGGAGTCTTTATTTGCGCGCGGAAACAGGAATGTGCTCCGCGCCGCGGTTAAAGCTGTGGAAATGGGGGCCTCTTTTGACCAGTGGACTGACTGTTTTGACTATAGTATATGGGAAAAAGCTTTTTCCGAATTAGGGATTGAAATGAAAACTGAGATAAAGCCCGGCGATATTCTTCCATGGGGACATATGGATTACGGAATAAGCGAGCAGTATCTGTTGTCCGAAAGGGTAAATGCCCGGGATGGCAGATTAACGCCCGATTGCAGACAAAGCGGGATTTGCGCAAACTGCGGACTGGAATGCCCGTAATTATTGACAAAAAAGGTATTTTATAGTTTAATAAGCTATTATTTTGAATGGAAAGGTAGCTGTTTGGCGCCTTAATGGATAAAGGTTTTTTGTATTGAAGCACAATAAATCTATATTAACCGGAAGTTGTGCCGAAAAAGTTTTCTGAATGACTTTATTTATATTAGTTTTAGTTGTATTTTGCCTGCGAAACCATGTTGCCGTATGCCAGCAAGGTTTTGTTTTTTCTTTTACCGGGTTTTTTTGTCAGTCAGAATACGCTTGATGATTAGAGTCATTTTCGGAAATCAGCCTTCATAAAAACCTTCCTTTCCGCGCGGACAGCTTATAACTTGAAATATGAATGATTCTTTCTTTGTTTACAGGGTGTCATATGAGAAAAAAGGGTTAATCCGTTTTGTTTCCCATCTTGATGTTGCGCGCATGGTTATGCGCGCTCTAAGATTGGGGGTGAATGAATTGAGGTTTAGCCAGGGGTTCAATCCTCATCCTAATGTGTCATTCTGCCAGGCATTGTCTCTTGGATTTGAAAGCGATTCCGAATATTTTGATTTTGAGGCGCTTGGCAGGCTGGACGCGAATTTGCTGCCCGGTAAAATTAACAGGAATCTTCCAAAGGGCATAAGAGTACTGAGAGTTGATGAATTAAGGCGCGGGAGCGGTGTTGAGGATCCCGTTTCATGTGTCTATGAAGTGGCCCTTGAAGGGTTTTCAGAAGATATCAGGCGGCGCGTTGAGCAGTTTGAATCCTGTGAAACGCGGCCTTTCCGGAAAAGAAACGGGCGTGAGGTGAATCTCAGGGAAACAGTGGATGAAATCAGATTGTTGAATGAAAAAGATAACAGACCGGGATTATTTTTAAGGCTGAGTCTTGAAAACCAAAAGTATATTAATCCCAAAAGCGTTATCTGCGAATTATTGGGTTATGCCGAAAAAGATGTGTTGAAACTCAGATTTCGCAGAAAATATTTTAATTGGAGAAAAGAATATGCAGAAAATATTAATAAATGTTGAAGGCGGAGAAAAAAGGATTGCTGTTTTAAAAAACAATATTCTTGAGGATTTTTCTCTGGAACGCGTTGATAACAGGAAAGTCGTAGGCAACGTGTATAAAGGGAAAGTAGATAATGTTATGCCCGGAATGCAGGCGGCGTTCGTAAATATAGGATTGGAAAAAAACGCCTTTCTCCACAGTTCAGACGTGTTGGATTCCGAAGTATCCTGCAGAGAACTTTTGGAGGAAGAGACGGAACCTGTTTCTCATAACGGCAATAAATTATCCGGGAAAATAGAGAATCTTATTAAAAAAGACCAGGATATCCTTGTCCAGGTTGTCAAAGACCAAATCGGCTCAAAAGGAGCCAGAATTACCACCAACATCAGCCTTCCGGGAAGATATCTTGTCCTTATGCCGAATTCGCCGAAATCGGGAATATCCAGGAAAATCAGCAGCAAAGACGAAAGAACAAGATTGAGGAGTGTTCTTTCCGAGCTCAAGGCGCCGAAAGGAATGGGGATTATAGTAAGAACTGTAGGCGGCGGAGAAGAGACAAAAAAATTCAAACGTGACCTTAAATACCTTTTGGGAGAGTGGAAGAGAATAAGAAGAAGAAGATTGATAAGCAAAACGCCATGTTGTCTCCATAAAGAACTGGATATAGTCCTTAAAACGTTAAGAGATGTAATGTCCGACGACATAGATGAGATTTTGGTTGATGATAAAAGAGAATTCAGGATAGTTAAAAGGTTTGTAAGCATTATTTATCCGGAAGCCAGGCATAAAGTTAGGTTTTATGACGGGCGCGAACCAATGTTCGATAAATTCGGGGTTGAATCCGAGATTAGCAAAGCGTTAAGCAGAAAGGTCTGGCTGAAGTGCGGAGGATCTATCGTAATAGACCGCACGGAAGCTCTGACAACCGTGGATGTTAATACCTCAAAGCATATCGGCAGCAAAAACCTTGAAGATACCGTTCACCGGACAAATATGGAAGCCTCGGAGGAAATCGCCCTTCAGCTTAAACTGAGGAATATCGGAGGGATAATAATAATCGATTTTATTGACATGAAGAGCAAGAGAAACCAGAAAGCGGTTTTAAGAAAACTTGAAGAATGTTTGAAAAAAGACAGGGCGAAAACATATATATCGGCGATTTCACCGCTTGGTTTGGTGGAAATGACAAGACAGCGTGTTAAAGAAAGCTGGATAGGGGATATGTACGAAACATGCAAGTGTTGTTCCGGCAAGGGTGTTATAAAAAATTCTATAACTATAAGCCTTGAGATAATAAGAAACACGCGCAGGATACTTGGGAAATATAAAAACCAGAAATTAAAGATTTTGTGCAACTCCGCGATTGCGGGAAAGCTTGAAAATTATCGTGACTTGAAGATTCTTAAGAGGAAGTTCAGGGTAGAAGTTGAAATAGTCGGGGATTATAATAAAAATTTTGAAGATGTGACTTATTATGATTCCGATGGGAAAGAAATAGATTTAAAACGCTTGTAAGATTATTTTTTTTAATAGCCCCTTGACAAATTTCAGTTGTGGGGCTATATTTGAAACCATAGAGAGTATACACAGATATATTCTATTTGTTCTTGAAAAATCTATTATCTTTTACTTGTAAAGTAAATATACAGCAAAAAAGTATACTCGGGTATATTTATATAAAAAAATTAAGTAAAGGAGGTAAAAATGAAGAGAATGGTTTTACTTTCAGTAAGCATTCTCTGTTTATTGCTTTCTTACCAAACCGTAACCGAAGCGGCAACCGGGGTATATTACGGTTTTGAAAGCGATACAGAAGGCTGGGCGGCGGAAGAATGGGGTTACGGAACCCCAACTTTAACTTGGAACGCGGATCAGAATCTCCAATTGAACACCGGCACGGTAAATGTTGACGCGAGTGACTGGGCCAAAATCCACATCAGAAGAGACCAGGATGAGACTCTGAACCTGGCCGGCAATCCTGCATATTCAATGAATATCTTTATTCCATCCAACGCGTATTATGTAAAAGCCAAACTGACGGTGCGCTCCGGTAATAACTGGGACTTTTGGTCGGGACAGGAATTTGAGCTTGAAAATAACAATACATGGCAGATGATAAATTGGGATCTCAGCGGAGCATCGAATTTAAGCGATGTCCGGCAGATAGGGGTTGAACTACAGGGATTTTTGGGCGAAGACCCCGCTTTTTATATAGATGATGTGACGGCGGGCGCTGTACCCGAACCGTCAAGCATAGCTCTGTTAGCGGGAGGAATTCTTGGATTAGCATTTCTCACGAGAAAAAAATAGTTTTTAGTGTGGTTCCGGCCGGCTTTTTTAATTATCACCCCCCCATTTAAAGCCGGCCGGCTTTTTTACACGCGAAAAAAAGCCGCGCCCCATAGAAATAACAGGCAGAACAAATTGATTGCAGGCGAATTTTTGGCTTGACACGAATATATGAAGAATATATACTTTCCAACCTGTAACCTGTATTATATGTATAGTAGGTCATTATCCGGAGGCTAAAAAATGTACGCGGTGATTGAAACGGGAAGCAAACAATATAAAGTTGAAAAAGGCGATATTATCGATATCGAGCTTGTAGAAAAAAAACCGGGAGAAAAATTCGATTTCGAAAAAATTCTTCTTGTTGCCGATAAAAATGACGTAAGAATAGGGACTCCGCTGGTACAAGATGCCAAAGTTACAGGGGAAGTTCTGTCGCTGAAAAAAGGCAGAAAACTGGTCGCTTTTTTTTACAGAAGAAGAAAAGATTCGAAAAGAAAAGTGGGGCATAGGCAGAAATATCTTAGTGTCAGGATTTCGGATATTTCCGCGAAATAGTAACGGAGGATTTTTATATGGCGCATAAAAAAGGAATGGGGAGCAGCAGAAACGGGCGCGATAGTATATCAAAACGTCTGGGCGTAAAAATTTACGGCGGACAGAAGATAAATTGCGGTAGTATTATTTTGCGCCAGAGAGGGACAAAGTTTAAACCCGGAATCAATGTCGGCCGAGGAAGCGATGATACATTGTTTGCCAGGGTTGAAGGCGTGGTTCATTTTAATAAGAAAATCGTGAGCGTACTTCCTTCAAGCAATAAATAACTTTAAAATGAAGAATTTTAGAAAGCGCGGGTGGCCGGCAAAACAGTCCACCCGTGTTTTTTATTTATAGGGATGTCTTTCATGGTCAAACCGAAATCATTTATCGATAAGGTTGAGATAGTTGCCTATGGCGGCGACGGCGGCAACGGTTGTGTTAGTTTCCGCAGGGAAAAATATGTTCCCAGAGGCGACCCGAACGGCGGTAACGGGGGCAATGGCGGCGATGTTGTCTTGACCGCGGATAAAAATCTTTACACACTTCTGGATTTTTATTATAACCCCCAGTTGAAGGCGGAACGGGGTGAAAACGGCAAAGGCAAGATGATGACAGGTGAAGACGGCAAAGGTATCGCAAGCAAAGTGCCTGTCGGTACGTTGGTAAAAGACCCTGAAACCGGTCTTGTTCTTTGCGATCTCGTTAGAGACAGGCAGTCTTATATTGCCGCAAAAGGCGGAAAAGGCGGCAGGGGAAACGCAAGTTTTAAGACATCCACTGAACAGGCTCCGAGATATGCCGTAAAGGGAAAACAGGGAGAATGCGTCAGGCTGTTACTTGAGCTTAAACTGGTCGCCGATGCCGGACTGGTTGGCTTTCCCAATGCTGGTAAATCTACGTTGATATCCGCAATTTCATCGGCGAGGCCCAAAATAGCGGATTATCCTTTTACTACGCTTGTTCCCAATCTGGGTGTTGTTTACGTGAATAATGATAAGAGCTTTACGGTAGCGGATATACCGGGGCTTATCAAGGGAGCTCATAAGAATGCCGGGCTTGGGCACGATTTTCTAAGGCATATAGAGAGAACACGGATAATATTATATGTCATTAATTTAAAACCGTTTGAAAATAGGAAACCATCGGATGAATATAAAATCCTGTACGAAGAATTGAAATGCCATAAAAAGGAACTTATCGAGAAACCGTTTTTGGTTATACTCAATAAGTTGGATCTTCTTGAAAATAGAAAGGAAATAGACGAGTTTATAAAGGAAACAGGCGTTAAAAAGAAATCGGTTATTGCTGTTTCCGCGAAAGATGGAATTAACCTGGAAAAACTTGTTGAACAAGCCGCTGATTTAATAGAAAATAAAAATATATGAGAAAATATCTGGAAAACGTTAAAAATGTGACACTTAAAATCGGGACGAATGTGTTGACGGACTCCTGTGGCAGAATACAGAGGGACATAATATCTTTGATTGCGGGCCAGGTATGCGCCGTCAGGCAACGAGGTATCAGCGTGATGATCATCAGCTCCGGAGCCATAGCGGCCGGCAGGTGGAAGTTGGGATTCGGCGATAAAGAATTGACAATCAGACAGAAACAGGCTGCAGCCGCCGTGGGACAAACACATCTGATGAGATATTATGAAGACGCTTTCGCCGGGCACGGGATTGTTACGGCTCAGGTATTGCTGACCGATGACGGATTGTCCGACAGGAAACGCCAGTTGAACGCAAAAAACACCTTGCTGACGCTTATCGAAAGAAAAGCGGTTCCTATTATCAATGAAAACGACACAGTTTCGGTCGAGGAAATTAAATTCGGGGACAATGACAGACTTTCAGCCCTGGTCGCGCAGATGACCGGAAGCGAATTGCTGATATTGTTAACGGATACCGAAGGGTTGATGGACAAAGACCCCAAAATAGAAGAAGATGCCAAACGTATAAGCGTTGTAAACAATATAGATTCGGGAATCGAAAAGATTTGCGGCAAAAAAGGTTCTTCTCTTTCAACGGGAGGGATGTATTCAAAAATCCAGGCCGCCAAAATGGTTGTGACAGCGGGCGAATTTGCGGTTATAGCTAACGGCAAGAAGAAAAATATTATTCTGGATATACTTTCCGGAAAAGACGAAGGAACCCTTTTTCTGCCTTCAAGACACAGGATGAGAGGGAAAAAGCGCTGGATAGCGCATTTTAAACGCTCTAAAGGGTTTATTGTCATAGATGAAGGTGCTGTTATTGCTTTGTCGGAAAACGGCAAAAGTCTGCTTGCGTCCGGAAT
>JAQUNG010000048.1 GCA_028717725.1 bacterium
CGGAAAAACTTGGGCGCATAGAGACATAACCTTTACACAGACCGCTGCAAAGACAGAACCGCCGATAAAAAATCTTCTGCTAAAAAACATGTCTGTATCTCCTTCGCATAAAAGTTAAATCAACCGCAGCGCGCTGATAGTTAAATAGTTCAGCGGTTTAATAGTTGCAACTATTAAACTACTAAACCATTGAACTGTTCAACTGTTTTAACTGATTTTCCACTTAACCTCGACCTTATCCTGTTTTCTGTATTTTTTCATCTCAGCCGACAACCTTGCCGGCGTTTCCGCCATGATTATTATCTCATCATCCTTATACTCGACCTTTTTCACGTTTCCCATTTCATAAAATTTATTTACGAGATGATATTCCTTAACTGGTATCCTGTATTTATAAGTCGTAAGAATCTTATCCATTTCCGCCTGGATTTTACCGTTAAGCTCTTCAAACCCCTTTTTTTCAAGAGCCGATATTTCTATGCCGTCGGGATAATGCCTTTTCAGTCCCGCGATAACACCGCCGGACGCTTCGATATCGCATTTATTAAAAACTTTTATTATGGGCTTGCCGTCAGCTTTAAGTTCTTTAAGAACTTCTTTAACGGCTTTATCCTGTTCAAACGCGTCCTCGCGGCTCGCGTCAATGACATAAATCAGCATATCCGATTCCGTGACCTCTTCGAGAGTCGCCTTGAAAGACTCGATAAGCCCGTGAGGAAGTTTATTCAAAAAACCGACAGTATCGGTCAACAGCACTTTTTGTCCTGACGGAAGAAAATACATCCTTGTGGTAGTATCAAGCGTTGCGAACAATTTATCCTCCACTAAAACCCCTGCGCCGGTCAAAGAATTAAGCAGTGTCGATTTCCCCGCGTTGGTATAACCTATTATGGATATAACCGTGACGGGGACAGACTGCCGTTTCTTTCTCCTCAGGCCGCGGGCTTGCCTTAATTCCGCAATTTTGGAATTCAGATAATATATCCTTTCCTTAACGCGCCTTCTGTCTATTTCAAGCTGTCTTTCCCCCGGACCTCTTGTCCCTATCCCGCCTTCCTGTCTTGAAAGATGTGTCCACGCTCTCGTCAGCCTGGGAAGCATATACTCGAGCTGGGCTTTTTCTATCTGCAATTTACCTTCCGCGCTGACCGCGTGAAGAGCGAAAATATCGAGAATGAGTTCTGTCCTGTCCAATACTTTTGCCTTGAGTTCTTCCGTCAGGTTCTTTTTCTGGGCGGGAGAAAGGTCGTCGTCGAAAATAACCGTCGTCACGCCCGCGCCCTCGCAGAACGCGCGGACTTCTTCAAGTTTACCCTTTCCGATAAAATAAGCGGGAGTCGGGGAGCTTCTTGCTGTTGTAAATTCCTTTATGACGGTCCCTCCGGCTGTGTAAACCAGCTGATTAAGTTCCGACAGCGAATCCCTGACGTGCCACTTATCCGACTCGCCGTACTGCATTCCAACCGTGACGACTATCTCTTTTATCTTCTCTTTATTTAAATCTATGATCTTTTTCAATTTATATATTTCCTGTTACAGGTTAGTTAGGTATTAGTTAAGGACTAAATTTTTCAGGGACGCTTGAAATCCCCCCGAGCTTTACTGCGCTTGACTTTTTTGCTCGCTCGCCCTTTGGGCACCGTGGCCGCTCGCAAAAAAACACCCTTTAAAACCTACTCCTTAACTAATATCCTTCATATACCCTATCCGATTTAAAATGTTAAATAAATGTTTTGAACGGATTCGGGAGTTGAATTTATGATTCAACGACTGCCTCGGAGTTCCGCTACAGGCGGAACGAGAATGAGTGAAAAATATTTACTTAACCTTTCTTAGTATTCCCCAAACTTATTTTTCTCATCTCTTCAATGATTTTTTCCACAACCTCATCTGCCGTCATGCCATCGACCTTTATCCAGTTCACCCCTTTCTCCTTCCTGAACCACGTAAGCTGTCTCTTCGCGAAGTTTCTTGTGTTTTTCTTGAGCGCTTCAAAGGCCTCGGCAAGCGTAATGCCGCCCTCAAAATAAGGAATAAATTCCTTGTATCCTATTGCCTGCGCGGCTCCGGAATTTTCGAAAGCGGCGGATTTAATGACTTTCTCCGCCTCTTCAACCAGGCCGTTTCCGACCATTTTATCGACTCTCTCTTCGATTCTCCTGTAAAGCTCTGCCCTGTCTATATCAAGCCCGAATATTAGGCATTTTCTTCCGAAAATTTCAGGTTCTTTCTCAGTGTTCCAGTTCGTATTTTCCGAAAACCTCTTTCCCGAAACACAATAAATTTCCAGGGCGCGGATAATCCTTCTTTTGTTATGCGTCCCTATTGCTCTCGCCGCCGCGGCATCGACGCGCTTCAATTCTTCGAAGAGTTCTTCTTTTTCCTTCGATTCCGCGGTTTTCCTGAAAGTTTCGTCTTTAGGACATGTTTCTCCAATCCCGTAAAGAAGGCTCCTGACATATAAACCCGTTCCTCCCGCGATAATGACGTTCTTTTTTTTGTCCAATATCTTTTTTATGCATTTTAACGCACTCTCGGCGAATATACCGGCATTATACTCTTCACCGGGCCTTTTAATGTCTATGAGATGATGTTTTACTCTTTTTAAATCTTCAGGCGGCGGTTTTGCGGTCCCTATATCAAGCCCCTCATAAACCTGCATGGAATCTGCCGAAACTATCTCAGCATCTATTTTCTCGGCGAGCTTAACGGCGACTTCTGTTTTGCCGGCGGCGGTGGGACCGACGATAAATATAACTGGAAAATCTTTCATCAGAAAGCTTTATTTAATCCTTGTAATCTCTTTTAAACCACTTTTTAATCATATCTTTTTCTATTTTCACCTTTACCGGCCTGCCGTGGGGGCAGGTGCCGGGATATTTCGCTTTGGAAAGACCGTCCAATATGCTTTTCATACCGAGCACGTCAAGCCTGTCTCCCGCTTTAACCGACCGCCTGCAGGCGAACATTTTCGCTATATCTTCGGTCTTCTCTCTCATATCCCTGTATTTTTCCCTCACCATCATATCCGCCAAATCCTTAAAAGCCGCTTCTATATCAAACGGCGGGAGAAAAGAGGGTATCCCCGCTATTCTGTAAGATTTTCGTCCGAACGGCTCTATGTCAAAACCCATTGATATGAGGCCTTGCGTTATTTCCGATATTTTCTCGAACTGCGCTTCTCCCGGCTCTAATATCACGGGATTTAAAAGAAGCTGGACTGAAGGTCTGCCGCCTTCCAGAGAATTCAAAAGTTTCTCGTAATTAATTCTTTCCTGCGCCGCATGCTGGTCTATAAGAAAAAGTTCGTTATTTTCTTCCGTTATTATATATGTATTATCGAATTGCCCTATCAACCTGTATGAGGGAATGTCCTTCGCCCCGGGGACAGGAAATTCTTCCTGTTCCTCTTTCATATGCAGTATATCCATAACCCCGGTTGAGGGATATTGCTCTTTGCCTAACGGAACGTTTTTCCCGCCCTTATTCCCGAAAACAGCGGAAACCGCTTTCGAGACTATATCCCTGATGTTTTTTTCATCCTTGAATTTTATCTCTCTTTTGGACGGATGCACGTTGACATCGAAGGCGGACGGCGGCAATTCAATCATCAGCAGGCACGCCGGATAACGGTTTCTGCCTATCGAGTCCCGGTATAATTCGGCAATAGTATAAGAGAGCGCGTTACTTTTAACGGGCCGACCATTGACGAAAAAAAACTGGTGCCCTCTGTCGGATCGGTTTACTGACGGCATACCGGCCAGGCCTCTTACGGAAACTCCGGCGGACGAAAAGTCCACGCTGACGCATTCTTCGGCAAATTCCCGGGATATAAGTTTTTCAGCTATATACTCGAGAGAATCTTTTTCCGAGAAAACAAACGCCAATTTTCCGTCTTTGGTATATTTAAACGCGATATCCCTGTGCGAAAGCGCGTATTCGGACACAACCCTGTCGCACCAGTATTCTTCCGTGGCCGTGCTCTTTAAAAATTTCTTCCGCGCGGGAATGTTAAAAAACAGGTCGCGGATTTTGACCGTCGTCCCGTCTGAAGCGCCTGTTTTTTCCACAAGTTTTATTTTTCCGCTTTCAACAACTATTCTGTTTCCTTCCTCTTTTGCCCGCTGTTTCGATACTATCTCCGTTTTCGATACAGCCGAAACGCTGGAAAGAGCCTCTCCCCTGAATCCGAGGGTTTTTAGGGCGTCTATATCCGCAAAATCCTTTATTTTGCTTGTGGCATGGCGTTCGGCGGCAAGTATAAGGTCGTCCCTGTCCATTCCCTCTCCGTCATCTTTTATGAGGATAAACGACTTCCCGCCGTTGTTTATTTCCACTTCTATTCTCTTCGAACCTGCGTCTATAGCGTTTTCAATAAGCTCCTTCAAAACAGATGCCGGCCTCTCGACAACCTCGCCGGCGGCTATCCTGTTTATAACACTATCTGATAAAATCCGTATCTTGCCCATAATAAAATATAGTTGATGAGTCAGTAAGTTACAGGGTTATTGAGTATCTGAATTATTACACTTTTCTTTAAGTTCCTTCAGCTTCAAAAGCCCCTGTATCGGGGTCATATTCTCTATGTCTATTTTCTCAAGTTCATCTTCCAGAGGATGTTTCTCTTTGAGAAAAAGGCTCATCTGCGCCGTATTGACGGCTTTTCCTGTTTTCGATTTCTGGACGGTTATATTCTCCTGCGCGTTCTCTTCAAGTATTCCGAGTATCTCTTTAGCCCTGTCTATAACCGGCCGCGGAAGGCCGGCAAGCCGCGCGACATGTATCCCGTAACTTTTATCGGTCCCGCCCCTGACTATTTTTCTTACAAAATGTATTTCGTCATTCCACTCCCTGACGGCGATGTTGTAATTCTTTATTCCCGGCAGGAGTTCTTCAAGTTCGGTCAACTCGTGATAATGCGTGGCAAACAGGGTTTTGGCGTGGGTTTTTCTTGAATTATGCAGGAACTCGGCAACCGCCCACGCGATACTTATTCCGTCAAACGTGCTGGTACCCCTTCCTATCTCATCCAGGACGACAAGGCTTTTGGACGTGGCATTATTGAGTATGTTCGCGGTTTCTGTCATCTCGACCATAAAAGTCGATTGTCCCTTAGATAACTCGTCCGACGCGCCAACCCTCGTAAATATCCTGTCGGTTGTGCCTATCACGGCGTTGTCCGCGGGTATATAAATCCCCATCTGCGCCATAAGGACAATAAGCGCCGTCTGCCTTATGTAAGTGGATTTTCCCGCCATATTGGGCCCGGTTATTATGAGTATCTGATTTTCAGAATTATCGAGATAAACGTCATTCGGCACAAATTTTTCCTCTATAAGAATATTCTCAAGCACGGGATGGCGTCCAGCTTTAATATCTACGATATCTTCCTCATTTATGACCGGGCACGTGTAATTGTTTTCCACGGCAAGCAGGGCCATGGATGAAAGCAAATCAAGCAGAGCGACTGAAGAGGAAGCTTTTTTTATCCTGGCTGACTCGGCCACTATTTTATCTTTTATACCGGCAAACAGGTTGTATTCGAGTTCCTTCATCTTATCCTGCGCGTTGAGGACTTTTGTCTCATGCTCTTTGAGTTCGGGCGTGATAAAACGCTCGCTGTTTACAAGCGTTTGTTTCCTTATATAATTTTCCGGGACCATATCCAGGTTGGTTTTAGTGACTTCTATATAGTATCCGAACACCTTGTTATATCTGACTTTCAGGCTTTTTATGCCCGTCCGCTTAATTTCCTCTTCCTGAAGGTCTTTCAGCCACTCTTTTCCCGACGCCGTCAAATCCTTCAGCCCATCAAGCTCGCTGTTATACCCCTTTTTGATTATTCCCCCGTCTTTCACAGAAACAGGCGGCGCGTCTTCAATGGACTTTTCTACCAATTCAGTAATATCATCGAAATAGGATATATTGTTTTTCGCGTTCTCGGCAAGATTCGAGGAATAGATTTTCAGATCTTCTTTTATGCGCGGAAGCATCAGCAAAGCGTTTTTGAGAGATACAAGATCTCTCCCGTTGGCGTAACCGCAGCTTATTCTGCCGAGCGTTCTTTCCATATCCGTCATCTTTCTCATACTGTCCGCGATCTTTCTCGTAACACTGAGGTTCGATATGAATTCCGTTATTGAGTTCTGGCGGTCCATGATATCGTCTATCCTGACAAGAGGATGCTTTATCCACTGCGCAAGCAGCCTGGAACCCATTGAAGTGGCCGTCCTGTCCAGCGCGGCAAAAAGCGTGTTCTTTTTTTCTCCTCTCGAATTTCCGATAAGCTCGAGATTTCTCTGTGTCGCGGTATCTATCATCATAAATTCGGATGACGTATAAAGCCTGAAAGTCTTGATGTGGTTAAGCTGTTCTTTAAGCTTATCCTGGGCGTAATGTATCGCGGCTCCCGCGCAGGATATCGAAGGGAACATCCCTTTTGCGCCGAAACCGTCAAGGGATTTGACTTCAAGCAGGTCGGCTATGGCGGAGTAAGCGGCGGAATAGTCAAAAAACCATTCTTCAAGCGCTGCCTCCGGAATATCGACTTTTTTCTTCACCCTGGAATATTCCTCGTCAGCCGCGATTTTACCGCTGATGACAAGTTCTGAAGGCCTTATTTTTTCAAGTTCGTTGATTACATCTTCGACATAGGAAAACTCGGTTGCGAGAAGCTCTCCCGTGCTGACATCGAGGAAGGCTATGCCCCAAACCCCGCCCGCTTTGCATAAAGCGGCAAGATAATTATTGCTTTTTTCGTCGAGCACTGAAGTGTTGAGCACGGTTCCCGGAGTAATGATTTTTACGACTTCCCTTTTGACGATACCTTTCGCTTTTGAAGGATCTTCCATCTGCTCGCATATAGCAACCTTAAAACCCTCTCTGACAAGTTTCGATATGTAAGACTCGGCCGCGTGGTAAGGCACGCCGCACATAGGCACGCTGTGGCGCGCCGTCAACGCCAGGTTAAGCACTTTTGAAGCCGCTTTGGCGTCGTCAAAAAACATCTCGTAAAAATCGCCGAGCCTGAAAAACAGGATGCAGTCGGAATGATTTTTCTTGATCCTCCTGTATTGCTGCATCATCGGCGTCAGGGTTTTGTCTTCCGTCATCTGGCTATCATTGCTTCCGGGCTTTTGGGATGATTTTTTTTCAGCATTCTCATATACGCTTCGGCATTCGCTTTTTCTCCGAGATTCTTAAAACATTCCGATATCATAAAAAGCAGTGTCGAACTTATCTCGCATTTTGGGTTCATATTGTATATCCAGGTGTAAACATTCAGCGCCTTGCGGTATTTTTTTTCGATAAAATATGAATCTCCCGTTCCCGCCTGACTCATCACCGACATTTCTGAGTCGGGATAAGCATTCATCGAGAGTTCGAAAAACATTCTGGCTTTTTCGCATTTCTGCATTCCGAGACAGCACTGCCCCATCCAGTAATATATTTCGGATTTTACCGAATGGTCTTTTGTTTCTTTAACCTCGCTTTCATATATATCGAAAGCTTTCTGGTATTCTTTTCGGCTGTAATATCCCGCCGCTTTTTTAAAATCCGCGGGGCCTGCCGACAACGCCGACGTTACAAAAACACCCAGCATGAAAATCAAATTTTTGTTTCTCAAAATCATTTGTCTGCTAATTTCCCGCTTAAGACAGCCGGTGTGGCCGAAGAGGGAATAAATCCCGCGACATCGCCTTTTTTAAAATCGCCCGGCTTAAACAGCGCTATGATATTCTGTCTTGTCCTTCCCGTAAACAGGTTTTTATCTTTTTTCCCGGGGCTTTCTATAAGCACCTCAAGTTTTTTCCCTACAAATTCTTTGTTTTTCCGGAGGCTTATCTCTTCCTGAAGGGTAAGGAGTTCTCTGTTTCTTTCAAGCTTTGTCTTAAGAGGCACATCATCGTCCAATCCCGCCGCCTTTGTCCCTCCTCTGGGCGAATACTTGAAAATAAACGAATTGCTGAATTCTATTTCGTTAAAAGCCTTCGCGGTTTTGCGGAAATCTTCCTCGCTCTCACCAGGAAAACCGACGATTATATCGGTGCTGACGGCAATATCTTTAACAGCTTTTTTCAGTTTCCCGACAATTTCCATATAATCGGAATAAGTATAACCCCTGTTCATCAGTTTTAGTATCTTATCAGAACCCGATTGCAAAGGAAAATGTATACTTTCGCACACTTTGTCAAGGCTCGCCACAGCCTTTATGAGCCTGTCCGAAATGTCTTTGGGATGAGACGTCATAAACCTTATCCTCTCAATCCCATTTATCTTGTTTATCTTATCAAGCAGGCCCGCAAAATCTATCTTCTCCCTCAGCCCTTTCCCGTATGAGTTGACATTCTGCCCCAGCAGGCACACTTCCCTGTAACCCCCATCAGCCAGTTTTTTTATTTCATCGGTTATTTCAGAAGAAGGCCTGCTTGTTTCCGGCCCTCTCACGTAGGGAACAATGCAGTATGAACAGAAATTTTCGCACCCTCTCATCACATATACAAAAGCTTTTACGTCGTGCAGTCTTTTGTAAGCTGTCGGCTCGACTATCTTTCTTCTTGGGCACAGGCTTGCCATTTGGCGCCTTCTTGTCATCGCCTCGGCCACCAGTTCCGGGATTTTATCTATTTCCCTTGTCCCGACGACAAAATCCAGATGCCTGAACCTTTTCAGCAGCTGCTCGCCCCTCTGCTGGGCAAGGCATCCCGCCACGCCTATAACCAGTTTTCTGTTGGCGTCTTTCAATTTTTTAAGGGCGCCTATCTTCCCCAAAGCCTTTTTCTCCGCAAGGTCTCTCACCGTGCAGGTATTAAGGATTATCACATCCGCATCTTCTTCGGAGGCTGCCGTATCATACCCCAGCTCCGACATCGCCCCCGCCATCGCCTCGGAGTCGAGCTCGTTCATTTGGCAACCGAAGGTACGGATGTAGACTTTTTTCGGCGAATTTTTGTAACTATTTGTTTCTTTTGACATTGTGATTTTCTTTCTGTTTCTGAAAACAAAAAATTAAAAGGGGGGAAAAGAGAAAAAGCAATTCTTTTTTGGGGGCTAGCCCCGCCGATGGCGGGGGCGATTTTGATGTTTTTAAAAAGCAGTCCGGCCATCTGCCGTTTCTGCTCAAAACTCACCTTGGTTAGCCCATCATCATACCCTTCAAGAAAGTCTTTTACCCTGTTCAAATACCCTTCTGATCTCTCACTTTCAATCTCTCTAAGTTCATATCCTGCAAGGAGTTTTTTCAGGTCATCTTCTTCCCCTCGCAGGGTTTCCATTTTATCACGATACACATCTTCACCAAGCAAATTTTCTAAATAAGCGTCGGTCAATTTTGCCTGTTTTTTGTAGTTATCATCAAGCTTATTTCGCAACAAAGTTGCGTCGATTTTGGTATTTTCGCCAAAACCGGGAAAATTTGCCTCACTCGGCAAAGTCCCTGTCGTCCATCGGTACTGTTTCAGCCTGTCATTTTCTACCAGTTGAGCGACTATCTTTGTAGCTTCCGGCTCGATATCATCAGCCTTGACTGCCCTGTTCGTGCATCTAACACGATTGACGTAAGGCCCGGAACACCGATACCACCGTTTCTTTTTATTTGTCCGGTGATTCGATATTGATGATACGCCATGATATTTATGACTACACTTAGCGCAAGCAATCAATCCCGCTAAAAGATACTCCTGATTTTTTGCTCTCGGCCTCCACCGTTTCTTTTTTACCGCTAACAGCTTCTGCACTTCTTCAAAATCCTGCTCGTCAATGATCGGCTTATGCTTGCCTTGAGCGATTATGATTTTTGACGGATCGTTTTTGATATACTTATAGTGCTTTTTTGTCTTTTGATTTTTATCGTAGTGCTTTTTGTTCCAGACGATTTTCCCTGTATAAATCCGGTTCTTCAAAATATCACAGATGAATTTATTGTAAAACTGCTTGCCTGTTCTTGTTTGATATTTCTTTTTATTAAGATACGCGGCAATATCCTGCGTGCTTTTGCCTGACAAATACATGGTGTAAATCAGTTTTACAATATCGGCTTCTCTTTGCTCAATTTCTAAGAGTTTTTTCTCTTTACTGTAAGTATAGCCGAATGGTGAAAACCTTGCTCCCTGCCAATTCCCCTGCTGAACGCCTTTTATCATTCCGGGGAATACACGTTCAGATATTCTGTTACGTTCAAACTCGGCGAAAGAGCCTAATTGCTGAAACATCAATTTACCCGCCGAAGTTGTACTATCAAATGGCTCGGTAGCAGATTTAAACCCAATACCATAAGACGAAAGCCCATCAACCAAGGTAAGAAGATCTTTAAGATTACGGCTAAAGCGATCAATCTTATGCACAAGCACAAGCTCAAACTTCTTATCCCTTGCGTCCTTCAATAACTGTTGTAACGCCTCTCGCCTTGTAGAATAAGCGCTTATCCCATCATCACAATAGACTTTGAAAACTTCGTAGCCCTCACGCTTAGCAAAAGCCTCAAGATACTCTCTTTGTACTTCAAGCGAATACCCCTCTTTGGCTTGGTCTTCTGTTGAAACTCTAGTATAAATGCTAACTTTCATTAGTTTCCTCTGCGTCTTCTCTAAAAACACTCAAGAATTTATCTCTATCATTGAGTCTTAATAAAACTGGATTTTCACAAGAAGAAGCTTTACCGAAAACAACAGCGCATCGCTCCTGCAAGGTAGGCAAAATATTAGCGTGTTCACTGCCAATATAGTTCGAAAGAAAACCTTTGCCTGTATCATCAAATGTCCTCATTGCGAAAATAGTATTACATTGATTTAAAATAGTTTTTGTCACGTTAGCCGTTCTTTGGGTTATCAAAAGACAACCAAGCCCATACTTTCTGCCTTGCAATATTGCTCGAGCCGTAGCATTTGTTGCCGCTTTGTCACCATCGCATGCAACGGTAGCCCATTCGGGAATCAGAGAATGTGCCTCTTCAAAGACTATGCACACACGTGCTTTATCCGACATCTGATCTTGGCAAATTTCTAAAACACATTCTGCAACAATCTTGGTTGTTTCAACAGGAGTAACAGTCCAAAGAGATGCGGACCTCTGCCACTGCCCCCCACTTTGATAACTCCGAGGATCTGACAATTGTTTTTTTGCGAATAATTTTGAAGGGTTATAAATCTTCAACATATTGTCATTGTCTGGCTTTAAAAAATCCTTCAAATCATCTAAAACAGCTTGAGTAAGATTAGGCAAACTACCACCCTGTTCTGGATTCTCAGCCCACTTATCTTGATCTTTTTCACCAGCTTCCTGAATAGCTTTAAGACTGGCTTCTTCTGTCTTTTTTTTATAGAACTTATCTAGCTTTTCTGAATATTGATTAGTCAAATCAAGACAAATCACTTTAATGTTTTCTGAAATAATCCTCTCGACTAATTCGATAGCAAGCATCGATTTACCAATGCCCAAAATTCCCAAGATGGCTGAATTATGTGTTATCAAATCATGCATACTTTTGACACTTACAGTATAATTAGTGCCTTCAAAATGACCGATCGCATCTTTGTTAGGAACAAATTCATCCGTCACCTTAATATAAACTGGGGTATTTGCTCTTGGCAACCACTTCACTGGCATAAATTTTTTATCAGTTTCATTCCATAAACCTATCTTTTTTGCTTTCGCCCTCACATAACCGAAAGTATTTTTCTTATAAACAACTTCCTCTTTAGTCATGCCATCTATAACTTGATAAAGCACAGACTTGCCACGTATAGAAACTTCAACCAAACGCCCTTCTTCTAAGCCATGCTCTTGTATTACTTCAAAGTATAAAGTATCAACCGATGTTTCATGCGATACCACACCGACGAATTCTTCCCTACGTTTAAATATTTCCACAGATTGAAACAGATCAACATCTTGGCTATTTAATTCAAACTTTGAAACAGAATTAATCGGCATAACAGCTGCAATCTGGATAAGCTTTTCTTCAGTATCCGATGGAACATCAAATTCAATAGCTCTCAGCAACAGCCCTTCATCACGGCCTGTATAGTCAAGGGCTATGCCCGTTTTGAGGGGAGCATGCTCATCTTTAAAAATTAAAGGTGTCCCAAATTTTATTCTTTTTTGCTCTTTCTGTCTAACCAACACTAAACCCGGAGACTGAAACCCAGCAATCTCACCGATACCAATAGAAATCATTCTTGTTACCCATATTCGTTTAATACCCTCAAACAATCTAAAAATTCGATTTTCAGGTTTTAATGCGACAATTACCAACCACGCAAGTGAAATAACTAAAATTTCTTTTGGGAAATTTTGATGGAAAGCAAGTAAAGCAAAAATTATGACCGGCGTAAAAAGAAAGTCTTGATTCCCTAGATGGTCGGTGATTAATTTACAAGTATTTGAAAACTTCCGAAATTTATCCGAAGTAGAATCTTTTGTAAAAATTGCCAAGAAAGAAACAACCAAAACAAAACATGCATAAATAAATGAAAAAACATAAATGCATTGTGTTAAAATGCCCCAATCTTGCCATAAGTTAGATGAATATAACGCAATAATCGCAACGACAGAATATGAAATTGCATCAACTGGTTTTGTAAAAAAAGGTGTAACGAGCAAACTTCCTAACAAAATACTTGCTAAGCCTGTATAAAACCATAATCCTTTACCTCCGATCAAAGGAACCCAAGAACCAAAAGATAGATAATTGGCAATAAATAAAACTGCTATGTAACACAGAAAAACAATTACTCTTATGCGTTGAGTAGGCATAATCAAACCTCTTTTAATTTATCCTTCCATTCTTTAATCTTCTTCAAATCCGTTTCAGTAAATACCGGATGGTTTTTAAAATCACGCTTAGGCGTAACCCAGCCTTTCTTTATCCAATAGTAAAGACCTTGCCGTGTTAATCCTAATTTTTTTGCTGCCTTTGATAAATTATAACGCTTTTCCATAGTGAGTTTACTTTACACCTTTTGTCAATTTTAGTCAATCTATTTTTTATAGGGGAAAATATTTAGAATAAATATTTCCGGGCGGGCGGGGGTTTCTCTTTCTACTGCTTTTTAACGACAATTAGGGAATTGGCGTGCGGATTGCGAGCCATACAGGCGAGCAAGACGGAAAACATCAAAATCGCCCCCGCCATCGGCGGGGCTAGCCCCCAAAAAAGAATTGCTTTTTCTCTTTTCCCCCCTTTTAATTTTTTGTTTTCAGAAACAGAAAGAAAATCACAATGTCAAAAGAAACAAATAGTTACAAAAATTCGCCGAAAAAAGTCTACATCCGTACCTTCGGTTGACCCTTGGGTTGTTTTCTACAAGTCTTTGAAACCTTTCCTTTTTTCCGTTTTCCAATTTGAATTGTTATCCTGATGCACCGCCCCGCCGTCGCTCCCTGAACGGTCGCTTTGGCGGGGCTACGTG
>JAQUNG010000049.1 GCA_028717725.1 bacterium
AGAGGCGGAGATTTCGTGAAACTCGTAAAATACGAAAACGGCCACTGGCAGATGTTCTTAGATGGCAAACCTTTTATCATGAAAGCAATGGCATATTCCCCAAATGTTGTGGGAAGAAGCCCCGAATTCGGGAACCTGACAGTGCACAAAGACTGGCAACTGGATGATTTAAATGAAAACGGCAGGGTTGACGGTTTTTTTGATTCGTGGGTTGATAAAAACGCAAATAATATACAGGATAACGATGAACCCGTAGTCGGAGATGCCGCGCTGCTGAAAGAAATGGGCTGTAACGTGATAAGATGTTATCACGGAATATATAATAAAGAACTTTTCAGAGAATTAAAAAAAGATTACGGCATATACGCAATCGTCGGCAATTACATAGGTGTTTACGCCGTAGATTCGGGCGCCACATGGCTGGAAGGAACGGATTACACAAATCCCGAGCATAAGAAAAATATGCTTAAAAGCGTGCGCGATATGGTTGAAGATCTGAAAGACGAGGATTTTATCATAATGTGGGTTCTCGGCAACGAAAACAACTACGGAAACGCAAATAACTCTCAGAAAGAACCCGAAGCCTATTATTCTTTTGTCAATGAAGCGGCCGCATTAATTCACGAACTGGATCCGATGAAAAGGCCCGTCGCCATATGCAACGGAGATGTGTTCCTTCTCGATAAATGCGCGGAATTCGCTCCGAACATAGATGTTTACGGTTCAAATTCTTACAGAGGCACCTTCGGGTTCGGGAAACATTTATGGTCGGACATAAAAAACATTTATGACAGGCCCGTCCTTATAACGGAATACGGATGTTCCGCTTATTTCAACGATCAAAGCCTTGAATACGGGGAAGAAAAGCAGATGCTCTATCATAAAGGAAACTGGGAAGATATAGCCTTCAATACAGCAGGAGAAAGCGGTGAAGGGAACGCCATAGGCGGAGTTGTATTCGAATGGACCGATGAGTGGTGGAAAAGGATGGATCTCACAGATGCTTCTGTACAGGATACCCATCCAAGTTTCGGAGCTCCTATGCCGGACGGATGGAGCCATGAGGAATGGCTTGGAATAACATCGCAGGGAGACGGGAAAAACAGCCCGTTCTACAGAAGGTTAAGACCCTCTTACTTTTATTATAAAGATGTGTGGAATGCTGAATAAGGATTGACTATAAATTTTCGGTCTGTTAGTCTTTTTTAAATCAGTCAAATCAGTCAAATGGGAACTATGATACCAAAGGAGGAGGAACAATGAAAAGATGTATATTGTTTGTTTTCGCCGTTCTCACCGCAACTTTTGCCGCAGGCGTTGATTTTCCTTTCAATGTCTATACGGATAATATGGCGAAAGGAAATCACTATGTGCCTTCTGGCTGGATGGGAGATGTCGGCGCTATGCAGGTAAACCAAAACTGCACGGAAACTCCCCACTCTGGAAAAACGTGCATAAAAATAACTTACACGGGTAAACCGACAAATAACCAAGGTTGGATAGGCATATACTGGCAGAATCCCGCCAATAACTGGGGCAGTTCCAAAGGCGGTTATAATCTGACCGGCGCAAAAGCTCTTGAATTCTGGGCGCGCGGCGAAAAAGGCGGCGAAACGGTAGAATTCAAGATGGGTGGCATCACCGGAGAATTTTCCGATACAGACACGGTTTCGACCGGACCTATAACGCTTTCAGGCGAATGGAAAAAATATTCGATAGATCTGGCAGATGCCGATTTAAGCTATATAAGCGGCGGTTTCTGTTTCGCGGCTTCGCAACTCGACAATCCTGACGGAGCCGTTTTCCATCTGGACGATATCCGGTATATACAGTAAATCTTATTTTGCCGGAAGAGTTTTCGCGCTCTTCCGGCAGTTTTACTATGATTTTTAAGGAGATATTCTTATGAAAAAAGGAATTTTTTATATAATTTTGCCGCTATCTGTCTTTATTCTAATACTGCTTTTTTCCATCAAGATTTCTCCTTTCAAAGAGGATGTCCGCATAACACCGAAAAAAATGACCCTGGCATCTTATATATTATCGAGAGCCGGTTATTTTTTTGATGAAATCAACGCCGTTCCGCAGAATGTATTCATAGAAATCAAAGATGAAAAATCCAGGATGATAGTGAACAATGAGCCGTTTTTCATAAAGGGTATCTGTTACTCCCCCATTCCGGTCGGGCAGGACGGCTCTTACGATTTTTACAGAGACCCCAACAGGCCCTGGACAATAGACGGACCAATGATGGAACATATGGGCGTTAACACGATCAGGCTATATAAACCCAGTCCGTTTCCCGAAGCCACAAAACAGGTCGTAAGATATTTCTACAAGAAACACGGCATAATGTCCATCATGGGACATTATCTCGGGCTCTGGAATTCCCCGAATTACGGAGATAAAGATTTTACCGAAGCCATAAAAACAGACGTTATAGCTATGGTAAAAGAATACAAAGACGAACCCGGAATACTGTTCTGGCTTCTTGGAAATGAAACAAATATAAGTTTCGGATATGAAGAAATAAACCCATGGTCAACCCCAGAGATAGACGAATTAAAAAATCCTTATGAGAGAAGAATCGCGAAAGCAAAACTGTTTTACTCCTTTGTCAACGATATCGCAAAAGCAATAAAGGAAATCGACCCTAATCATCCCGTAGCTCTGGGGAATTCAGACGCAACTTTCCTGGAAATAGCAAGAGAAGTCACTCCGGACATAGATCTTGTGGCTTCCAACGTTTACAGAGGCAAAACTTTCGGTAATTTTTTCAGGCAGGTAAAACTTAAATACGGCAAGCCCGTAGCTGTCGTTGAATTCGGCTGCGACGCCTTTGATGCCCGCAAAGCAAGAGAGGACCAGGATACGCAGGCAACATTTATATCATCCCAGGTAAAAGACCTTATTGAAAACAGTTACTACGGGTCCGGCATCGGAAATTGTCTTGGAGGATGCGTTTTTGAATGGAATGACGAGTGGTGGAAATACAGCGACGGCGGCTATGACGTTCAGGATGAAGAGGGCAGTTGGTCCAAGGGAGAATATTATAAAGATATAGAAGCCCCGGGAAACCTGAATATGAACGAAGAATGGTGGGGAATAAATGCCCTCTCCGAAAAAAACGAACTCGGAGTCGAAAAACGCATCCCGAGAAAAGTATATTACGAACTTAAATCTCTTTACACGCAGGAACTGCTTCCCCAAAAAATAAAAGAAGAAAATGCCCGTTAAAAGATCTGTTTTCCTGCTTCTTTTTGCCTGTTACGCGCTCGTCTGTCTGCCCTGCCGCGCAGAAGAGAGCGAACTTACCTCATTTTCTTCGGAATACCTGCAAAAGATATATTTCTGGTTGAAATTACAGCAATCTCAAACAACCGGACTCGTGGAAAGTTTCAGCGAAACCGGCGATGTCGAGCTTTCAGCTCAGGCATCTACATATGACCAGGCCGTGGCGGGAATATGTTTTCTGCTTATGGGAGATTATGAATCCGCGGATAAGATACTGCTTTTTTTTGAAAGCCGCTGGGATGACAAGGGATATGTCAATTTCTACAATACCGTAACCGGTGATTTGGGCATAGAAACACGTATTCACGCGGGTCCCAATCTATGGATCGCTTTGCTTGCCCTTCAATACGATAAATTCCTGAAAACAGACAGGTATTCTCCGCTGGCAAGAAAAATAGTAAGGTGGGTAGCCGAAACCATGCCCCACAAGGACGGCGGCATAGCAATGGGTTACCTTGACGACACAGTACCGTGGAGAGAAGTTTATTCAACCGAAAACAACATAGATTATTACGCTCTTACAAAAATTTTGGAGGAAAACGCGGATTCGGAAATCGAAAAGGCTTTCTTCCATAAAGAAAAAAGAAGCGTCGCATCATGGCTTAGGAATGTTGTTTTTGACCAACAAAAGGGGGTCGTATACAGGGGTTTTAACGATAACGGATTAGACAAAACACTCGCTCTTGACACCATATCATGGATGATAACCGCGTTGTCTCCGGAATTTACAAACGAAAATTTCGGAATAGATCCCGGTTGCCTTGTTGAATTCGCGGAAAAGGAATTCATGATTAAAGATAATAACATAGAAGGATTTGACTTTACCGATAAATCAAATACCGAACAAACCGGAAGGAAGAGGGTTATATGGCTTGAAGGCACCGGGCAGATGATAAACACGTATATGGCTCTCCATGAATACAACATAGAAAAATTTAAGGAACTGAAAGAGAAACACCCGAACACCGCCTCAAAAATGGCCGAAAAAGCAGATTATTATGTTTATAACGCGGCTTTCTTTCTCGGCGAAATGGATAAACTAAAGGCGGAAGAAAAAAAATACCTGATCGACCCCTCCGCCGCTCAAACGCTCAAAATAGTAAAATTTCTTCATCACTACCATTCCCAAAAAGCCGATAAAGACAATTTATCCGAAAAAAACAGGGCCTGGTATTATGCTGAAATCATAAAAAACATCAATAAGAAATTATCCCAATCCGAGATTGTGGAAACAACGGGAATACCCTATTCTTCAAGGCCTTATATTTATACTTTTGCAGACGGCTGGCTGACACCGCCGGAGAAAAGCACAAACACAAATCCGACAGCCGCAAGCGCCACAAGCTGGAGGATAATCTGCGCTTATATCAACCCTTTCAAGCCTCTTGGAAAATTCACCAGGGCAAAACTCCCAAAGATAAAGATATTAAGGATTCCCAAAGAAAAATTCGAATTCGATATTTTGTCTTTACCGCCGGCGCTCAATTCATCGGGCCTTTTAAAAGGAGCTTTCGACAATCTGAATTCAGGCAATCTGCTTTTAGCCGAAGAATATGCCCTTATGGTAGCGGATATATATAAAGCCGACGCCGCAAAACAGCAGAAAGAAAAACTTGAAGCAGAAAAAGACTTGATTTACTGGGAAGAGGGAGACTATAAATCCAAGGCAAAAATATTCAAATATGACAAACTAAACGACGTTGGGTCGGCTCTCTTCATACTGGGAAAAATTTATTTTGACCAAAAAAAATATAAAGAGTCATATTTGTGTTTTAAAGCATTATCCGAAAAATTTTATCTGGCGCAGACATGGGATCCAAACGGCTGGTTCTGGGCGCCCGCAAACGCCGCGCAAACCGAATACCTCGATATATATCCCGAATTGACACAATAAGCAAAACTTAATAAATGACTTTGTGTAAATAAAGCCCCTGCGGCGGAGCTATCGGCGAAGCGTTCATCCTGTTTTTCATGGACAAGATTTTCTTTATTTCATCGGTTTTTCTTTTTCCCCTCCCCACATCAACAAGCGTCCCGATTATACTTCTTACCATCTTATAAAGAAATCCGTCCCCTATGACATCAAAACGTATGTTCGGACCGGATTTTTTTATCTTTATGCATAAAATAGTTTTCACGGGGTTTTTGACTTTCCTTCTGGGGTTAACTCCGAAAGAAGAAAAATCATGCCTGCCTAAAAGACATACCGCCGCTTTTTCCATTTTTTTTATTTCCAGCGGACACGGGACAAACCATACCCTGTTTCTCTGGAGAGCGGGCGGCGTTTTGCCGTTATAAATAATATATCTGTAATGCTTAAATTTAGCCGAATACCTGGAATGAAAACCACTATCCCCTTCCGCCACCTTTCTTGCGGATATGCCCTCGGGCAGCCATGAGTTTAAAGCTTTCAGTATTTTGTCGCAAGACAAGGCGCTATCGGTAAAAAAATTGGCTATCTGAGCCCTCGCATGAACACCGGCGTCTGTCCTTCCGGATCCGCAAATACGTACTTTGCGGGATAAAATCCTTTCAAGTGTTTTCTCGACGGCATCCTGTATTGTCGGAGCGTTATTTTGCGTCTGCCAGCCGCTAAAAAGCAGTCCGTCATACTCCAATTCCATTATTATATTCCGGAATGATTCGGTTCCTCGTTTATGAACCATCTTTACGCTCGCCGGCAGTTTTTTATTTTTCGGACGCATTGAAAGGTGTAAATATTTTTTCGCGTGTTTTACTTATACCGGTTTTTACAAACATCTCAGCAGTTCTTCGGCGATCTGCACGGCATTGAGAGCTGCGCCCTTTCTAATCTGATCACCTACGACAAAAAACGATAAGCCGTTAGGCACGGTATAATCTTCCCGAAGTCTCCCGACAGCACAATCATCCTTGCCGCTCCAGTAAAGAGGCATCGGATAAAGATTCTTTGACGTATCATCACATAACTGCACGCCGGGAAATTCTTCTATCAGTTTCCTGGCTTCCGGAACAGTCACCTTAGATTCAGTCTCTATATTAACGGCAACTGAATGCGCCCTAAAAACGGGAACTCTCACAGTGGTGCAAATCGCGGCCAATTTATCATCTCCCAGAATTTTTCTGGATTCATTATGCAATTTTATTTCCTCTTTGGTAAACCCGTTTTCCGCAAAAGCATCAATGTGTGGAATTACATTAAAAGCTATCTGATAAGGAAAAACTCTTTTTTTGATTTCTCTTTTATTTGTCCAGTCCGACACCTGATCCTCAAGTTCTTTTATCGCTTTAGCGCCGGCGCCGGAAACAGACTGATAACTTGAAGCGACAATCCTTTTTACTCTCGAAAATTTATGAATCGGGGCGATACCCATTAAAGCTATCGCTGTAGTGCAGTTCGGATTCGCAATGATACCTTTCCGCGCGTAATTTTTAATCTCATAAGCATTAATTTCCGGAATAACCAGTGGAATATCTTTTTCCATTCTGAAAGCGCTGGTATTATCTATAACAACAGCTCCCGCTTTCACAGCGGCAGGAACAAATTTCATGCTGATAGAACCGCCGGCGCTGAAAAAAGCAATGTCTATACCATTGAATGAATTTCCCGAAAGGACTTCAATTTTTCTCGCAATGCCGTCAAACATAAAATCCTTTCCGGCAGAACGTTCAGACGCAAGCCCTTTAATATTATTTACGGGAAATTTCCGCTCCTCAAGAATGGAAATTATCTCCTGTCCGACAGCTCCCGTTATTCCCGCTATGGCAATATTATATTTTTTCATTTTTCCCGTTTCACTGTAATCGTTTCAGTTTAAAGCAGTTACCACAAGATCCCCGACATCACTTGTGCCGTAACCCATCCTGCCGGCTGAAAGACTTTTTAATTTAGGAGTTATGTTCATAACAGCTTTTTCTATAACTTTCCCGGCTTTTTCTTCCCCTATAATTTCGAGCATCATGCCGGCGGCGCATATGGCGGCAAGAGGATTAATAACATTTTTGCCTGTATATTTGGGGGCGGAACCTCCTATGGGTTCAAACATAGAAACACCGTCGGGATTAATATTTCCGCCGGCGGCTATGCCCATACCTCCCTGTATCATCGCTCCGAGATCCGTAATAATATCGCCGAACATATTATCCGTCACGATAACATCGAACCACTCCGGATTTTTTACCATCCACATACATGTGGCATCGACATGGGCATAATCTCTCCTGATATCCTTATAATCCCGCTCGCCGATTTCATTGAAAGCCCTTTCCCAGAGATCAAAAGCATATGTCAGCACATTTGTTTTACCGCAGAGAGTAAGTTTCTTCTCTTTTTTCCTTCTCCTCGCGACTTCAAACGCGTATCTCAGGCATCTTTCAACGCCTTTTCTGGTGTTAATCGACTCCTGCACAGCTACTTCATTTTCCGTGCCTTTTTTAAGATAGCCGCCGGTCCCTACATATAACCCTTCTGTATTTTCTCTCACCACAATAAAATCTATATCTTTTGGTTCTTTGTCTTTTATAGGCGTCCATACTCCCGGATACAGTTTAACGGGCCTGAGATTTATATACTGGTCGAGAGAAAAACGCAGTTTCAGCAATATGCCTTTTTCTAGGACTCCCGGTTTCACGTCGGGATGCCCTATAGCGCCGAGATAAATCGCATCGAACTTTTTAAGTTCATCAACTGCCGATTCAGGAAGTGTTTCGCCTGTTTTTTTATAACGTTCTCCGCCAAAATCATAATTTTCAAAATCAAGATTGAAGCCGAATTTCGCGGAAACCGCCCTTAAAACCTTGATACCCTCGTTTATAACCTCGGGCCCCGTTCCGTCACCGGGAATTACCGCGATTTTATATGATTTTTTCATCATTTCTCCTTCTCGGATTTCTCTTTAGTGTAAGCCGCAACATATTTCATCAACCCTCCGGCTTTAATCAAATTCCTCATAAATTCAGGTATGGGTTGGGCCCTGTATTCCTTTCCGTCAGTTAAATTCTCTATTAATCCCGTTTCCGGGCTAACCTGAATTTCATCGCCCTCTTTTATATTCCGGGCAGCTTCGGGACAACAAAAAATCGGAAGCCCCATATTGAAGGCGTTGCGGAAAAATATTCTCGCAAATGAGTGAGCTATAACACAGCTTATTCCGGCCGCTTTAATCGCGATGGGAGCGTGCTCCCTCGATGAACCGCAGCCAAAATTCTTGCCGCCTATTATAATATCTCCTTTTGACATTTTTGCCGGAAAATCGGGAGCGGCATCTTCCATGCAGTGTTTTGCCAATTCATCCGGATCGGAACTATTAAGATATCTGGCCGGAATTATTTCATCCGTATTTATATCATTTCCGAATTTCCATGCTTTACCCCTAAACATAAAAAACTCCATGTATCCTATTTTAATATTTCTTCCGGCGAAATTATCTTACCCTTCACTGCAGATGCCGCCGCGACAGCCGGACCCGAAAGATAAACTTTACTTTTCGGATGACCCATTCTGCCGATAAAATTCCTGTTTGTAGTCGCGAGAGCTTTTTCACCGCTCGCAAGTATCCCCATATGACCGCCGAGGCAGGGCCCACATGTCGGAGCCGATACAACCGCCCCGGCTTTAATAAACACCTCAATTAACCCTTCGTCCAAAGCATTGAGATACACTTTTTGAGAACCCGGTATTATAATACATCTCAAATACTTCGCTACTTTCTGCCCCTTCATTATACCGGCGGCTACCCTTAAATCCTCTATCCTTCCGTTGGTACAGGAACCTATTACCACTTGGTCCAATTCAACGTCTTTAAGTTCCCCGACAGGTTTTGTGTTTTCGGGAAGATTGGGACACGCGACCTGAAGATCAATGATATCCGTATTTATTTTTATAACATCCGAATAAGAAGCGTCTGAATCGCTGTCGTAGAAAGTGTATCTTTTTTTTGCCCTGACGCTTACATATTCCTCGGTTATACCATCCGGTATGAAAATACCGTTCTTTGCCCCTGCTTCGATTGCCATATTAGCCATAGAAAAACGCCCGGCCATATCCACATATTTCAAAGCCGGTCCTGTAAATTCCATGCTTTTATACAAAGCGCCGTCAACCCCTATTTTACCTATCGTATAAAGGATAAGGTCTTTGCCGGAAACCCATTTCTTAAGCTTTCCGGTATAAATAAACTTAATCGATTCCGGAACCCTGAACCATGCCTTGCCTCCAATCATAGCGGCAGCTAAATCCGTGCTGCCCACCCCCGTCGAAAACGCGCCGAGAGCGCCGTAAGTGCATGTATGGCTGTCGGCACCTATTATAATTTCACCGGGTAATACTATCCCCTGCTCAGGAAGAAGGACATGTTCAATACCAACTTCCCCTATTTCAAAATAATGGGTTATCCCGTACTTTTTCGCAAAGTCTCTCAGAATTTTACACTGTTCCGCGCTGGCTATATCTTTGTTAGGGGTAAAGTGGTCCGGCACAAGCACTATTTTATCCCTGTCAAACACATTCTTCACGCCCGTTTGTTCAAATTCCCTTATCGCTATCGGAGCGGTAATGTCATTGCCTAAAGCAACATCCACATTGGCAATAACCAGCTCCCCCGGACACACTCTGTCTCTGCCCGAATGAGCCGCTAAAATTTTCTCGGATATAGTCATTCCCATAATTAAACCCCAAAGCTCCAACATTTATAGTTTGCGATTTAAGAGTGATAATTATATAATCTTAATAAATCCAGCGCAACCCAATTTTATGTAATTTTTCGGCTTTTTCCGTTATCATGAAAGAAAAAACCATTTCCAGAAAGATTATTTACAAAGGCAAGATATTAGACCTTGAAAAGGCTCTTGTCAAGCTTGTTAACGGGAAAAAAGCTTTCCGCGAAGTTATAATGCATAACGGAGCCGCGGCTGTAATAGCCGTGGAAAAACCCGATAAGATCATATTTATAAGGCAATTCAGATATCCTGCCGGCAAAATAATTCTTGAAATCCCGGCGGGCAGAATCGATAAGAACGAAACACCCCTGAACTGTATAAAAAGAGAAATGATGGAGGAAACCGGGTACAAGCTCAAAAACATAAAAAAAATTTTAGATATGTATCCGTGTGTAGGATACAGCAACGAGGTAATCCATATTTATAAGGCTGACACCGGTATAAAAACAAAACCAAAACCCGAATTTGACGAAAATATAAGAATACATAAAATAAAACTCTCTAAAGCGCTGAAGATGATAAAAAAGGGAAGATTAAAAGACAGCAAAACCATAGCGGCTGTTCTCGCCTTGAAAATTCTCGAAAAATCATAGATTCATCAACACGGCTATCTCATCGCAATCCGGGAACTTGGGGCAATTTATACATTCGCTCCACACTTTATGGGGCAAAATATCTTTGGACACTTTTTCAAATCCAAGTTTTTCAAAATAGTGCGGTTTATATGTTAAAGCAAAAACTTTTTTCATTTCCATTTCAGAAGCTTCTTTTATACACGACTGCACCAGTTTTGTCCCTATCTTTTGCTTCATAAAAGATTCATGAACCGCCAAAGACTTTATTTCGGCCAAATCTCCCCACACAACATGCAAAGCGCATGAACCGATCGGAAGCCCCTCTTCCGTCGCAACCCAGAAATCCCTTATGTTTTCGTATATCAGGCTCAAAGGCCTGGCAAGCATATCGCCTTTTTCCGCATAGAATTTAATCAGACTATGGATTTGTTTCGCGTCACTGATTTTTGCTTTTCTTATTTTTACTTCCATTTTCTTCCCCTTCATAGGCGCCCATTTTCCTGAATTTATTATATCTGTTCCGAACCAACGTTGAAACAGGAATTTTCTGAAGTTCTTTCAGGTTTTTCACCAAAGCCTTTTTCAGGTTGTCGGCGGCTTCTCCCGCATCCCTATGCGCTCCGCCCGAAGGTTCGGCGACAATTTCGTCAACTATTCCGATTTTTATCAGATCGCCCGCCGTAAGTCTCAGAGCCTCGGCGGCAACTTTCGCTTTTGCCCTGTCTTTCCACAGTATAGCGGCGCAACCTTCCGGCGAAATAACCGAATAATACGCATTCTGCAATATCAATATTTTGTCCCCTATCCCGATTCCAAGCGCCCCGCCGGAGCCGCCTTCCCCTATTATCACGCATATTATCGGAACCTGTACTAAAGACATTTCTCTCAAGTTAACGGCTATTGCCTCGGCCTGTCCTCTCTCCTCGGCTCCTATTCCCGGATAAGCACCGGGCGTATCGATAAAAGAAACTACCGGGATTTTCATTTTCTCGGCAATTTTCATTAAGCGAAGCGCTTTTCTGTATCCCTCCGGATGGGCGCAACCGAAATTCCGCAACAGATTCTCTTTCGTGTCACGCCCCTTCTGATGCCCTATAGCCATGATTTTAACACTGTCTATTTCAGCAAGCCCCCCGATCAAAGCTTTATCATCCGAAAACCTTCTGTCCCCATGCAGTTCGAGAAAGAAGCTGAATATCCTGTCAGCATAATCCATAAAATACGGCCTTTTGGGATGACGGGCTATCTGGACTCTCTGAGATGCCGAGAGTCCGCAAAAAACTTCGTCTTTTATCTTTTTAAGCTTATTCTGAAGACTTTTAATCTCTTCCGAAACATCTATTTTTTCTTCGGCAGAGAATTTCCTTAAATCCGAAATTTTTCTTTCGAGTTCCAATATGGGTTTTTCAAAATCCAGTCCACCGCCGTTCATAAATTCTCCATAATTGATTTAATCCACTATCGTTACTTCCGTTCCCACGGGGACTATTTTAAACAGCTCTTCGACATCGTGATTATACATCCTGACACATCCCGCGCTGCTTTGATAACCCACAGTCTCCGGTTCCGTGGTGCCGTGTATGCCATAACTTTTGTAAGGTTCGTTGAATCCCATCCACCTAGTACCCAAAATATTCCTGGGATCTTCTGGGGGAATACCCTTCCATGGCGGATTTTCAATTTTATTGATTATCCTGAATTTGCCGGTCGGAGTTGAATTTTCCACACCCGTGCCCACATTGTAGATCTTAAACATTTTGCCGTCCGCAAGCAACATAAGTCTGTTCTGGGATTTATCGATTGAAATAGAAAAAGTTACTTTGGGGATCTTCAAATTTTGTCCCACCCTTATAACGCCTGTATCCAGATTATTGATTTCTGTTATCAGGTCTACCGTCGTATAAACCCTGTTCGCTATCCTGGAAAGGGAATCACCGCTTTCAACGACATAATTTTTAACAAACGGATTGTTCCCGGCTGAAAAAAGAATTAAAATGTTGGCCTGCCCGAATTTTTCCTGCGCGATTTCGGCAAAATCAGAGTTTGGATAATTTCTCATAACACCGAGGAATTTTTCTTTCGCGGCATCGGGATAACCTTGCTTGAGATCCATAAGCCCCAAAAAATAACAGCTTGAGCCTGCGAAAATATCGGAACTGTATTTGTCCAGAACTTCGGAAAAATATTTTTCCGCGGCGGCCATATCGCCTATTTCAAATGCAAAAAGTCCGAGATTATATAAAACTTCGGCTTTTCTATCCTCTACATTGCCAAGTTGCTCTGCTTTTTTCCATGCATCGAAAGCTTCCGCCCGATCAAGCTTGGTAAGACATCTTGCGTAATATATCAGGCTGTCGCGCCCTAAATCAGTATCTTTCTGCGATAAATAAGCTTTGTGAAAGTTTTCCGAAGATCCGGAATAATCCCCCGCTGAAAACATATCGCGCCCTTTTTCAAAGGAAGCATAAGCTATTTTCTTGGAAACGGATTTATATGCTATTGCCACACCCGTTATAATTAAACCTGTCAGAACAATCGTCAGTAAATATCTGGCTTTCACTTTGACCCCTCCGCAATATTGCTAAACAATAATCTAAACATAAAAAATCTCCGTTTTAAAGCAGGTTTTTAATGGAATTCAAATCCCTGATGACAAAACCGGCGCTGGGATATCTTTTATTCTTATCTTTATTGATACATTTTAGAACTATATTTTCAAGTTTCCCGATATTTTTATCGTTCGTTTCGGGAAATGGCTTCGGCAAAACCCTGGAATTGAGATGAAGCCTGTAAACTTCCTCTCTTGAATTGCCGGTAAA
>JAQUNG010000050.1 GCA_028717725.1 bacterium
CAGCCTCGAGGAATTAAGCCCCGGCGAAATCATCCATATTCTTGATACATCCAGGTCGTTTTACGAAGTCTCGACACGCGCCATAAAAAAAGTCCCTGTGTTAAGGGGAAAAACAGTCGTTAATCTCTTTTTTGAACCGAGCACAAGGACTAAAACATCTTTTGAACTGGCTGAAAAGAGAATGAGCGCCGACATAGTCAATGTTTCGGCTTCGGGAAGCAGTCTTACAAAAGGAGAAACTTTGATAGATACGGTAAAAAACCTCGCCGCCTATAAAATAGACATCCTCGTGATGAGGCATTCCGTTCCCGGTTCGGCGCATATGCTTTCTAAAGTCCTTGAAGCTTCCATTGTCAACGCCGGCGACGGCGCTCACGAACATCCGACACAGGGACTTCTGGATATTTTTACGATAAGGCAGAAAAAGGGCAAAATCGAAAAGCTCAAAGTCGCTATTGTGGGGGATATCCTTCACAGCCGGGTTGCGCGCTCCAATATATGGGGGCTTACAAAGCTGGGGGCCGAGGTGATTCTTGTGGGGCCGACAACGCTTGTCCCGAGACATTTTGAATCTATGGGCGTGAAGATTTCCCATAACTTTGACGATGTCATCGGCGATGTGGATGTGATAAACATGCTAAGGATTCAGAAAGAGCGGCAGAAAAAGAATTTTTTCCCTTCGCTCAGGGAATATTCAGACCTTTTCGGCCTTGACGAAAGAAGGATAAAGAAAATAAAGAAAGATGCTATTGTTATGCACCCCGGACCTATTAACAGGGGAGTGGAGATGTCGGCATCGGTTGCGGACGGACCTTCTTCGGTAATACTTGATCAGGTTACAAACGGTCTGGCGGTCAGAATGGCCGTGTTCTTTCTTGTTACGGGCGGCAGAAAGGGTAAAGGCGCGATGTGAAACTACTGCTTAAAAACGGGCACCTTATTGACCCTAAAAATAATATTGACGAGAAACTGGATATCCTTGCCGAGAACGGAAAGGTGGCCCAGAGAGGAAAATCGTTAAAAGGTTCCGGCTGTAAAGTGATAGATTTGAAAGGGCGCCTGCTGTTTCCCGGTTTTATAGATATGCATGTTCATCTGAGAGAGCCGGGCAGGGAAGACCAGGAAACTGTTGAAACGGGCACACTTGCCGCCGCGCACGGCGGATTTGCTTCCGTGGTTTGTATGCCCAACACAGAGCCTCCTGTTGATAATGAGGGAATAGTCGAGCTGATATACGCTCAGGCGAGGGCGGGCGGTTTTGTGAATGTGTTTCCCGTTGCCTGTGTTTCACGGGGCAGGGCGGGTGAAGACCTGACGGAAGTGGGCTCCCTGAAAAAAGCCGGGGCCGTCGCTTTATCCGATGACGGAAATACCGTGATGAACAGTAATTTGATGAGAAGGGCGCTTGAATATTCATCTATGTTCGGGCTTCCCGTTATTGACCACTGCGAAGATTTCAGCCTTTCGGCCGACGGGGTTATGAATTTTTCTGAAAACTCCATCCGTTTCGGATTAAAGGGTATCCCTTCCGCTTCAGAAGATATTATCGTCGCCAGGGATATAATACTGAGCGAGATGACCGGCTCCCATATCCACCTGGCCCATATAAGCACGGCCGGCGCGGTTGATTTAATCAGAAGGGCAAAAGAAAAAGGTTTGAATGTCACTGCGGAAACCGCGCCCCACTACTTCAGCCTTTCGGATTCATACCTGAAAAGTTTTAACACGAATTTTAAGATGAAACCCCCTCTGAGGACGGAAAAAGACCGCGAAGCCGTCGTAAAAGGCCTTAAGGATGGAGTTATCGACGCTATTGCTTCGGACCACGCTCCGCATGTCCAGCATGAAAAAGACGTGGAATTCGATCTCGCCCCCTTCGGTATAATCGGGCTGGAGACTTCTGTCGGCCTTTCCTTCACGCGTCTTTACCACGGGAAAATTTTAAGTCTCGTTCAGATAGCGGAAAAATACAGTTTAAACCCGGCGAAAATACTGCGTTTTAAAGATAAAGGACACCTGTCGGAAGGAGCGGATGCCGATTTCACCGTTATCGATGCGGAAAAGGACTGGACCGTGAGGGCGGAGGATTTTTACTCAAGAAGTAAGAATTCTCCGTTTATCGGATGGGAATTGAAAGGAAAGCCCGTTTTAACCATTGTCGGCGGGAAAATTGCTTATAATGAACTTCCATGACGGGCTCAGCGGCGAAAAAATATTCTTCGGGCTGAGCGAAGTAATAAATATAAAAGAAATTGTCCGGGAAACTTTTCTAATAGAGATAAGTTCGTCTTCCCAACTGGCAAAATCCGAGCCCGGTCAGTTTGTGTATATTATTCCGAAAATGCAGAAAAGAACCGTTCTCCCGAGGCCCCTGTGTATAGCCGATGCGGATTCCGAGACAGTCAAATTAATCTTTAAGATAAGGGGAAAGGGGACTCTTTGCCTTTCGGAATTGGGCAAAGGGGATAAAATTTCCGTGATGGGGCCGCTTGGGACAGGGTTTCCGCTTCCCAGGGAGCCTGTGTTGCTGGCCGGCGGGGGATTGGGCGCCGCCCCTTTGTATTTTTTAGCGAAAAAACTCCGGAATAATAAAAAAACTTCCCTGCTCCTCGGTTTTAAAAATTCGGACGAAGCGTATTTTATCGATGAATTCAAATCTATCGCGAAAAATGTTTTCGTATGCACGGATGACGGTAGTCTGGGCGCCGGAGGCAATGTGGTTGAAAAAGCCGGTGAAATAATTAAAAACGAAAAAGTTATCTGCGCATGCGGCCCCAGGCCTATGCTTAAGGGCCTTTCGGATTTCGCCGGAAAGAAAGGATTGAGAATTTTTGTGTCGCTGGAAGAAAGGATGGGCTGCGGTGTGGGCGCGTGCCTTGGGTGTGTGGTGAAAATACGCCGCGGCGGCAAAGAGGAATATCAGAGAGTGTGTAAAGAAGGGCCTGTTTTCGACGGGTTGGAGGTTGTATACTGATGAAAGCTGACATATCTGCCGAGATCGGCGGCCTGATTTTAAAAAACCCTGTTATGCCCGCGTCGGGAACATGGGGTTACGGTGAGGAATATGCCGAATTCTATGCGCCCGGCGAATTGGGGGCGGTTGTGGTCAAGGGCACTACCCTTGAGCCGAGGCAGGGAAACAAACCTCCGAGGATTGCGGAGACCCCCGCGGGAATACTCAATTCGGTGGGGCTTCAGAATGTGGGGGTCGAAAAATTTATTTCGGAGAAACTCCCGTTTTTAAAAAAGAACAAATGTACGGTGATTGTCAATATAGCGGGTGACAGCGTCGATGATTATGCCGATGTGGCGCGCCGGCTCATGGATGAAGAAGGTGTTTCCGCAGTAGAAGTCAATATTTCGTGCCCGAATGTGAAAAAAGGCGGGATTGCTTTCGGAGTCAACGCGGCTTCCGCTTCGGTATTAATCAAATCCGTAAAGAAAGAATACGGCCGGCCGCTGATCGCCAAACTTTCGCCTAATGTTACGGATATAGTAGAAATCGCCGGAGCCTGCATCGATTCGGGCGCTGACGCCCTGACGCTGATTAATACGGTCAGGGGGATGTCCATAGACATAAACAACCGGAGACCCCTTCTCCCGAACTGCGCCGGCGGGCTCAGCGGGCCTGCCATAAAACCTATAGCTCTCCGTATGGTATATGAAGTGAAAAAAGCCACGGGCGCTGATATAATCGGCGTAGGCGGAATCGAATGTTTTGAAGACGCGCTTGAATTTATTATGGCCGGAGCTTCCGCCGTTCAGGTCGGAACGGCTAATTTTTACAATCCGATGGTGATGCCCGAGATTATCGCGGGGTTTGGGGAATATCTGGAAAAAAATAAAATAGGGTCCGTCAAGGATCTGGTGGGAGTCGCGATACGTTGAGCAAAAAAGAAAGAATAATCATAGCCCTTGATTTTGACGAAGGCAAAGAAGCTTTGTCGCTGGTAAAAAAATTGAAAGGGAAAATAAGTTTTTTCAAGGTGGGAAGCCAGCTGTTTACCAGATGCGGAGCCGCCGTTGTGGAGGAGATTATTTCCCTGGGCGCGAATGTGTTTTTAGACCTGAAATTCCATGATATCCCCAGCACGGTCAGGGGTTCCGCCGCTTCGGCGTGTTCTATGGGTGTCAGGATATTTAACGTGCATGCTTCGGGCGGAAGGAAAATGATGGAGGAGGCCGTTAAGACGGCAAAAAATTCCAGAATATCTCCCCTCGTGCTCGGAGTTACGGTTCTCACAAGTATGTCTGACGATGAGCTTCCTGAAATAGGAATCGGAGAAAAAGTGGATAAACAGGTCTTGCGTCTGGCGGTCCTTGCCAAAGAGTCCGGATTGGATGGTGTCGTGGCTTCGGCAAAAGAGATAGAAATCATTAAAAAAGCCTGCGGAAAAGATTTTATTGTGTTGACGCCGGGCATCAGGCCGCTATGGGCTTCCGCGGACGACCAGAAAAGAATCGTGACTCCGGCGGATGCTTTTGATAAAGGCGCCGACTACATTGTTATCGGCAGGGCTGTCACATCCGCGGCTAATCCAGTTGAGGCCGCGGAAAAAATTCTCGGCGAAATCTAATGTCCGGAAATCCAAAAATATTTTTTGTCGTTTTCTTTGTTCTGCTCAGTTCTTATTCTTCGGCTGATAGAATATCCTATTTGATAACGCAGTTGAACGACAGGGACAGCGATGTCCGGCTCGAAGCCGCCACGGAACTCGGCAAAAAAGGCGATGAAAGAGCCGTAAGACCCCTTATTCTGCTTCTTGGAGACAAAGACTGGAGAGTTAAGGGAGCGGCTATACATTCGCTGGGACAGCTTAAGGATGCGCGTGCGGTGAAATATATCATTGATAACCTGAGAAACACGGACAGGTATATAAGATGGGAATCAGCCAAGGCTTTGGGCGAGATAGGGGATATAAGGGCTGTTTCGCCGCTTGTGAAACTTCTCAGCGACAAAGATTGGTATGTAAAAGGGGCCGCCGCATATTCTCTCGGTCAGTTGGGCGACAAAAGGGGCATAAAACCTCTTGTGAAGGATTTGTCAAATCAAAACAGATATGTTGTGATTGAATCCTCGAAAGCGCTCGCGTCTTTAAAATCGGAAGACGCCGTAGGGCCTCTTAAGAAGCTTCTCAGTAGCGATGACGGTTATATAAGAGAAGCGGCGGCCTATTCGCTCGGGGAGATAGGCGGCGACGGCGCGGTGAATGAACTCATAAGTCTTTTCTTGGATAATTCAGAAGATGTGAGAAACGCGGCCGCAGCTGCCCTGGGCAAAATAGGCAAAAGCGCCGTAAACCCTCTTTTGAAAAAATTAAAAAGCGTTTATATAAACGAAAGGATATCCTCTTTAAAGGCCCTCGGAGATATAAAAGATGGAAAGTCGGCATCTTATATTATCAGCGCTTTGAATGACGGTAATGAAAGTGTCAGGGAGCAGGCGGCAATCGCTCTCGGCAAAATAAAAGATAAAAAGTCGATAGAAGCATTGCTGGAAAGAGTCGAAAAAGATAAAAGTGGTTCCGTCCAGGTGGCTTCCGCGGACGCTTTGATAGATATAGGAGAATCCACCGTAAAACCTCTCGTAACAGTGCTTCTTGAAAAACTGAAAGATGATGACCCTTCTGTCCAGTCTAACGCGGCCCAGGTTCTGGGCAAAACGGGCGAAGTCGGTCTGAAATTGCTTATAAAAGCCCTTAAGGATCCGCATGCCAATGTCAGGTGGGGCGCCGCGAAAGCTTTGGGAGATATAGGCGACTCAAGCGCGCTGGCTCCTTTATCCGATTTGACTATAGACCAGAACATCCGCGTTAGACAGGAGGCTGTTTCGGCTATTGAAAAGATCAAACAATCCTCATCGGGAATTAAATTTATCCGATAAAAATATCTTTTTTAGCCTGCCGGTTTGCTATATAATAAAAATTTACCGTTGAAGTACCGTATACCCTATTTCGGGAGAAAAAACGATGCCGGAGAAAATATGGACAGCGAAAAACTTATAAAGAAACTTCTTGAGACAGGGGCTCTGCTTGAAGGGCATTTTGAACTTACGAGCGGGCTTCACAGCAATAAATATTTCCAGTGCGCTCTGCTTCTCCAGAATCCGGAAATCTCAACTGAACTGGGACAGAAGATAAAAGATATGTTTTCCGGCGAGAAGGTGGAACTGGTGGCCGGTCCGGCGGTCGGAGGCATAATAATAGCCCACGAAGTTGCCCGCGCTTTTGGCGTAAAATCCGTGTTTGCCGAAAGAGTTGACGGCAAGATGGCGCTGAGAAGAGGTTTCGGCGTCCAAAAAGGACAGAAAGTTCTTCTTGTGGAAGATGTTATAACAACCGGAGGTTCCATACTCGAACTGGTTGCTATTTTTAAAGATGCCGGAGCCGACGTCGTGGGAATCGCTTCCATAGTTGACAGAAGCGGCGGAAAAATCGTTTTTCCGGTTCCTTTCAGGCCGCTGTTATCAATCGAAGTTGAAAGTTATCAGGCCCGGGAATGTCCATTCTGCGCCAAAGGCGCAAAGGCCGAAAAACCGGGAAGCAGAAACCTTAACAGGAAATAATATTATGTTCAGAAGCATGACAGGATACGGTTTTAGCGAGTCGGATACCCCGATAGGGAAAATATCGGCGGAGATCTCGGGTTATAACAAAAAAGGGCTTGAAATGAATATAAACACCCCGCGGCTTTTCTGCGGCGTCGAAAAAAATATAAGGGCGGAATTATCACGGTATGTCTTCCGCGGCAAGCTGGACGTTAACATTTATCTCAGGCCGGCTCCGGAGTATATGTCGTATCCCGAGATAAACATCGCCGCCGCGGAGCAGTTCATCTCGAAACTCAAAAAAGCGTCGGATATCCTGAAAATAGATTCCGGCCTGCGCGTAACCGATTTAATGAACCTTCGCGAACTCACATATACATCGCATAAAAGAATACCCGAAAAAGAAGTTCTGATGTCTTTAAATCCTGTTTTGAAGAAAGCTATGGATGCGTTCCTGAAAATGAGATTTAATGAAGGCAAAAACCTTTATAGAGACGTAAGCCTGAGGCTTAAAGTGTTGAAAAAAATACTGAAGAACATCAAGTCCGGTTCGAAAAAGGCGCTTTCTTCTTACAGGGAGAAAATATTAAATAACCTGAAACGCATAGATAAAAACATTAAAGACGAAAGGATTGTGAAAGAAATAGCTTTCTACGCCGAAAAAAGCGACATTTCCGAGGAAATAATAAGGATAGAAAGCCATTTTTCGCAGTTCGGCGCTTTGATGGCGCAAAAAGGGGAAGTGGGAAGGTCTATCGATTTTATGATTCAGGAATTATTCAGAGAAATAAATACTATCGGTTCCAAAGCGAACGATTACGGTATTTCAACGAACGTGATAAGTTTTAAAACCGAACTTGAGAAAATCAGGGAACAGATACAAAATGTCGAATAAAGGCCTTCTTATAGTCCTGTCCGCTCCATCGGGAACCGGGAAATCCACTATGTGCAGGGAATACCTGCGGAAAAATCCCGGCGCGGCTTATTCCGTTTCCTTTACCACAAGGCCTCCCAGAAGAGGGGAACAGAACGGCAGAGATTACTTTTTTATTACCGGAGACAGGTTCAGGGAAATGCTTGGGAAAAACGCTTTTCTGGAACATGCCGAAGTCTTCGGGCATAATTACGGCACAAGCCGCGCGTTCATAGAAAATACGCTGAAAAAAGGGAAGGATGTCTTGCTTGATATCGATGTCCGTGGAGCGCTCCAGCTGATGCGCAAAATCAAAGGAGTCTTTATTTTTATACTGCCGCCCTCCGGACAGGCGCTTGAGACCCGGCTTAAAGGAAGAAAGACGGAAACGGAAAATGAGATAAAGAAAAGGCTTAAAGCGGCGAAAGAGGAAATAACTTACATTGAGAAATATGATTATGTTATAATAAACAATAAGTTTTCTGAATCCATATCTCTTATGCAATCCATAATCAAAGCCGAGAGGTGCGGCGTTGGGAACAACGCTTCCTTAATCAAAAAATTCAGGAAAGCTTTTACGACAAAATTGGGACGCGTAAAAAAATCCGGCAAGGGGTGATTTTAAATGGAAAAAGTCAGTTTTGATAATCTGCCCGAAGGTATAGACAGCCACTATGAATTGATAATTTTGGCTTCCAAAAGAGCCCAGGCTCTTTCCGAAGGAGCCAGGCCCCTGATTGAGAATACAAGAAAAAGGAAGTATATCGACATAGCGCTGGAAGAGATTAAAAAGGGCCGAATAGTAAATGCGGCAAAGCCCGGCATACAAAAAGATGCTAAAAAATAAAAAGATTATCGTTGGGGTCAGCGGTTCGATAGCGGCTTATAAAACGCCTCTGCTGGTAAGCCTTCTGGTCTCGGAGGGAGCGGAAGTCAAAACCGTTATGACGGAAAACGCGCGTTTTTTCGCGGGGGAAACAACCTTTAAGACCTTAACGAAAAACCCAGTTTATTCCTCTTTATTTGCGCCGGACGCGGATTCCGACCCCGGACATATCGCTCTATCGGTATGGTGCGACCTGTTTCTTATTGCGCCCGCGACCGCCGATGTAATATCCAAAGTCGCCGCGGGCATATGCGATGACCTTCTTTCCACGCTCGCGCTGTCTGTAAAAAACGATAAGACGATTATTGTTCCCGCTATGAATTCGGCGATGTGGGCAAAACCCGTAATCAAAAGGAACGTCGAAATTTTAAAAAAAGACGGATATTTGTTCGCCGGGCCGGTGAAAGGCAGGTTGGCCTGCGGGGAAGACGGGGAAGGGCGTATGCCTGAACCCGCGGATATTCTGAAAGAGGTAAGGAATTATTTTGGATGAAAGTTCTTTTAACCGGAGGGCCCACGAGGGAATATCTTGACCCTGTCAGGTATATTACCAACAGGTCTTCGGGCAAGATGGCAAAGGCTTTGATAGGAGTTCTTTTAAAGCGAAAACATAAGGTAACGGCTGTTCTGGGGCCCTGCGGCGTTAAATGCCCGAAAAGCGTTAAGACGGTTAATGTCGAAACAGCCCGGCAGATGAAGAACAGTGTTATGAAAGAAGCTGAACATGCCGATGCGGTGATTATGTGCGCCGCCGTGGCTGATTACACTCCGGTTAAAGTATCGGCCGTAAAAATCAAAAAATCGGATGATATTCTTCGCGTAAGGATGAAAAGAACACCCGATATCCTTTTTTGCCTTGGCAGAAAATACGGGAAAAAGAAGGTTATTGCCGGATTTGCGGCCGAAACGGATAAAATAGAAGAAAACGCTTTAAGGAAGCTCAGAGACAAGAAATGTGATATGATTGTCGCAAATAAGGTCGGGGAAAAAGGCGCCGGTTTCGATTCGAGCATGATGAACGCGGCTCTTTTTTTCAGGGAAGGCGGAAAAAATCATTTTGGAAAAATATCTAAAAATAGGTTAGGATATATTATTGTCAGAGAAATCGAGAGATTGAGACAAACCAAAAATAAATAATTTATTCGGAGGATTAAAATGGCTGAATATTATAGGAACGAGGTAAGGACCGGTTTAATGGTCATCATATGTCTGGGTCTGCTGATTTTTCTTATAACATCGGTTGGCGACTTCCACTTTTTTGAAAAACCCTATGAGATCGACATCCTCTTTTCTTCGGTCAGCAAACTTGAGGAAGCCGCTCCCGTGACATATGCCGGAAACGGGATAGGGAAAGTTGTGAATATCAGGATTCTGACTCCCAAAGAAAGGGATAAATACTGCGGCCTGTACGGGAAAAAATATAATTGTGAAGTGACTCTTCAGCTTAACTATGGCACCCACATAGAGGAAGACGCGTTGCCGAGAATAGAAACCATGGGGTTTTTGGGCAGTAAATATATAAACTTTTCGCCCGGAAGCGAAGGTCAGGCTTTTCTCAAACCCGGCGCTAAAATCGTGGGATTGGAATCGATTGAAATGGGGACTTTGATGGAAGAGGTTCAGACCAAATTGCATACTCTCGGGCAAAAAGTCGAAGAGCTTCTGGATTCTTCGAATAGACTTGTAGAAAATGCGGATTCCATGATGATGGAAAACAGGGAAGATATCAGGTCCACGGTTATGGAAATAAAGAACAGCGCCGAGAATATTGAAAGCATAACGAAGAAAATAGACGATGATATCGGCGATATTATGGATAACACAAAAATTTTCACGGCTAAAATAGCCGATAAGCCGAATGCCATCGTATGGGGTTACAAAGACAAGACTGAACATCCTTCTGTCGAAAGAGACCTTGGCAAGCCGGCTGATAAAAGAGTAGCGCCGAGCAGGACATCGCCGAGGGTAAGAGAAAGTTCGGATTCTTCGCAAAACCAGGGATATATAATGGGCAACTGAGGACAGCGCCCGTCTTATTTTTTATCCGTCCCCTTTTCCTTATAGGCGTGTTCGATTTTTTGCGAGATATCCTTGTAATTTATGTCCACTTCATATATCTGCTTGAATTGTTCGATGGCCTTGTCCCAGTCATGCGTTTCCTCATAAGCGGTCCCGAGGTTATAGACAACTTCTTTTTTCAGCGCGTCCATCTCTTTCATACTTTGTATGGCTTTCTGGAACTGGTTCACCGCCATATCATACATTTTCTTGGCTTTGAAACATAATCCCAGGAAATTCATGGCGCGAAGCCTCCTCTGGGGGTTCCTTACGGCAAGCTGAAATTCGGCGATTGCTTTGTCGTATTCACCCAGTTTCAGATAAATGCTTCCGAGGTCATATCTCAGCGTCATATCATTGGGGTATTGCGCCACCTTTTCGGTAAGGTCTTTAAGGATAAAGTTGTTCTTGTTGGTTTTTACGCGCTTTAACTCGAACCGGAGTTCCTCCCGGCCGGGAGATTGCTGAAGTTTATTCTCGGTATCTTTTATTTCTTTATCAAAACGCTTTATGGTGATGTTTGTTATTTCCCGTTTTATTGAAATGTCTCCTTCGTCGAGCCGAGCCGCCGCTTCAAGGGTATTTATCGCTTTATCGAATTGCTCGCTTTCCGCATAAAGGTCGGCAAGCTTTCTGTGAAAAAGGATGTTTTCGGGCTGGCTCTGTATCTGTTTCTCCGCGTTTGCGATAAGCATTTCAATATCTTCTTCTGTTTTGACTATTTTGGATTCCTTTTCGAGTATCGCGGCTTTTTCTCCGTCGCGGATTTTCGTCCGGTATGTCTTTGTGTCTTCCAGCCCTCCTCTCGCTATGGTTCCGAGGGCGGCAAGGTCTTTAAGTCCTTTGTTTACGTCCCTGTCATTCGGGAAATACCGCAGGATATCTTCGAGGCAGGCGCGCGCCCTGTCGAGGTCTCCTATCGAACGGTATATCCGCGCCAGAGTCTTCAGCACATAAGCGTTTTTCGGTTTGAGTTTTCTGGCTTTTTCGTAGGAATCTATCGCTGTAAGTATCATCCCGTCCTCTCCGCTCATCTCCGCGGCATTGGCGAGCTGTATCAGGACGCCGGTGTTTTTGGGGTTATGCCTTAGTATGTCTTCCGCTTTTGACATTATGCCTCTCCAGTTCTTTTTCTGGAGTTCGACCGACATCGATATCTGTATGGGCAGTGTTAACGCGAAAGCGGCTATTTTTTTTAAGATTTCCAATCCGGACTGGAATTGTTTAAGCTCAGCCAGCCTGAGTATGTTTCTGGCCTTTACAAAACCCGGGGAGTCTTTTACTGCCGATATAAAAAGAGTGATTGCGTAATCTATATTGCCCTTGTTGAACGCGTCCATTCCCTTGTTGTAAAGCATCAGAGCCTGGCGGCTCGGTTCCGGTTCTTTTATTTCTGGCATAAAATTCCTCCCGAAGTTTTTGTATTTGAGTTAATAATACATTAATATATTTGTTTTCCCTTAACAAGGAATTTTTGGGGATACAATTGGGCTTGTTGGCCGCTTTATAATAATATATAATCTCAAAAACCGGAATAGAGGACTTTATGCGCGTATTTAAAGATTTTTACAAGTCATTGTATGATTTTTCGGCTTACGGGGAATTCTTCGGCAGGAAAAAATACCAGATAAGTTACGCGGTATTCCTTGTATTCCTGTTCAATCTTTTTTATGTTCCTTCCAACGCCTACAGGCATTATCTCTGGGCAGACGGGTTTAGGACATGGATTGCGGAAAACATTCCCGCTTTTTCCATTAAATCCGGCAGGCTCTCCGCCTCCGGACTTAAAAAAGGCCTTATATATTCGGATGATAAGACCGCGATATATTTTGCCGTTCCCGATAAAGGGGATAATCCCGTCCGCGCGAATATTATGTCTGTGGAGGAAGATAAGATCTCGATGAAACTTGACAGGAAAGAGACGGAAGTGCAGAAATCTTTTTCCCTGTCGTTTCTTCATATCGTTTCCGTTGTGATGAAAGCGGTTGATATCGGCGCCGCAAAAAGCGATATGTCCGGCGGGACATATTCCTTTTCCAATATAAAAGATTTTTCGTTTGATTCTGTTGTCCTGAAAAGATTTCTCGGGGCGCTGTATTTCGGTATGGTCGTAATGAGTGCGGTTTTCAGCGTGTTTATTTCTTCCTGCCTTATATTGCTGATGAGCGTGATGAGCGCTAATTTTACAAGGAACGCGGAAAGGGCGAATGGCCTTAAAATGGATTTTACGAGTGTATTCAATATCAGCCTGTACGCGATGAGCCCCGCCATCCTGATATTGTGCGTTATTTTTTCTCTTGGTCTGAACCGCGACGAGATTTTCTTTTATGAACTTCTGCTTGCGATGATAGTCTATCTGTATTTCTTAAACGGCGGTTTGCGCGCCTGTATAAACAGGAAATAGGGAATTTTGTTATGAAAATAGTGTTTATGGGAACGCCGGAAGCGGCGGCGGAATGCCTTCAGAAGATTTCCAAAGCCGGTTTTCATATGTCCGCCGTCTTTACACAGCCTGACAGGCCCGCTAAAAGAAGTTCAAAAACGCTTTTTACGCCCGTTAAAAAAACCGCGCTCGATTTGGGATACAAGGTGTTCCAGCCGGAAAAAGTTTCTTCGGAAGAAGGCAGAAAAATACTCGAAGAAATATCCCCCGATATCATTGTCATAGTCGCTTTCGGGGAAATACTCAAAAAAGAGATTCTCGGCATACCTCCGAGAGGCTGTATTAATCTCCATTTTTCTCTTTTGCCCGAATACCGCGGCGCGGCTCCTGTCCAATGGGCGATAATAAACGGGGAGAACAAAACGGGAGTGACGGTTTTTTATCTTAATGAACGGGTTGATGAGGGCGATATTATCGGCCGCGCGGAGGAGGAAATTAAAAAGATCGGAAGAG
>JAQUNG010000051.1 GCA_028717725.1 bacterium
GTATACAACAAGGACACTTCCCCCTATATCAGCAACGTATAGATTCATTTTGCCGAATTTGTCGTTAAAAATCCTAAATCTATCAAGTTTATCGGATATATAGGATATATCTGACTCTGAATCGTTTTTTTCAATACCCGCAAAAACAAGCATCCCCTCAGAAATAGCCGCTGTAATTTTTCCTTTTACTTCGACCGAAGCCTTGTGGACTCTCTGAATGACAGCTTTCATAATAAAAAATTCAATTCCCCTCCATATCCCTGCATTTTTCAAGAAGCGCCTGAATCTTCTTATTGACAATATCATCGGGAAATGTTTTTAAGTATTGTTCGTATAATTCACCCGCTTTCTTGTAATCACCCGACTTAAAACTGTCGTTAGCGCTTATAATAAGCTCTTCTCTGTCTCTCTGTCTCTGCCCATTCACTTCAGATTTATTCTGCATTTCCGGATCTTTCAGTTTTGAAGAAGAAAACAGTATCTGGTCATTTACAATTTTTATGTCCTTAATATAATAAGGTAGTTCGAAATAATCGGAATACTTGCCCGATTTCGAGAGAGTTTCCAACAGGACATTCACCGCCGCGGGAGACACGGGCAGGTTGCCCATGGAAATTTCTTCCGCCTTAAAAAGCAGCTTTCCTTCATCGCTCGCGCCGAGCGCGGACTTGATTTTCAGAATAATCTTTTTGCCTTTCAGGTCATATACGACAGTCGAATAAAGAAATCCCGATTCGACAGAACAGTAAATATTGTCTATCTTAAAACCCATATTCGAAAGGATATTTTTTTTATCTTCTGTTTCTCCTTCTATCAGAGAATAATGAACCTTTGAAGTGAGTTCTTTGCCTGTCACGGCAATAACATACCCTCTTCCTTTTGATGCGGCCACCTGAAGCTGGACGAGTTTGTTATCAAAACTTTCTTTGTGGGAGTAACTCTCGTGGACTTCCGTTACCTGCGGCTCAATAAGAATTAACACTATAGAGGCTACAGCGCACACGGGAATAATTATTTTCAGCAGTTTTTTGATAATCTTCCAATTCGAAAAATCTCTTTTCCTGATTTCTTTGCCCGGATCATACTTGAGGCGTTCTCCGCACCTCATACAATGAAGTTTGCCTATCGGGTTAGCATATCCGCACTTGTTGCATTGGACCATAGTTCCCTCCTAGTAAAATCATATTATGATATGATTATGCCGCTTATAATTCAAGAGGGATATTACAAAAAATTCACCGTTGCCTCTGCTGACATGGTATAGACAGGCATATTTTGTTTTTCGAACCCTTTTTTTGCAAAGGTATTCTGTTTGATTTTAATCCTTTTCCGTTAAGCAGCATTACGGGACGTGCAGAACCTCTTATCTTTTTTACCCTGATATCATACAAAGCTCCCCTAAAATACCTTTTAACTGTAAAACCTTTCATTTCCGGCGGGATGCAGGGGTCCACCACCAATCCGTCAAAATCAGGTCTTATGCCCAGTATATAATTTGCGGAAGCCACAAAACACCATGCAGCGGTGCCGGTCAGCCACGGATTTTTCGTTTGCCCGAAATTACCATTCTCTTTTCCGGTAGTAAACTGCGAATAGACATAAGGTTCGGCCTTTCGTCTATCGGAACTGCTGTTATAAGCGCTCGGCAGAATATTACGGCAGTATTCAAAAGCACGGGTAGAATTCTTCATAATACATTCAGCTATAATAACCCATGGGTTCGCATGACAGAATATCCCCGCATTTTCCTTAAGTCCTCTCGGGAAACTGGTAATAGAACCTATTTCCCTGTCATATTTCGAATAGGCGGGTGACAAGAGCCGTATGCCGAATTCCGTATTTAAATATTTATAAACACTGTCCATACAGAATTTTGCCTTTCCCCCATCGGCGATTCCACTCATTACAGCCCATGACTGCGGGTTCACGAATATCTTCCCTTCCCCGCACGAAGACGCCCCAACTTTGCGCCCGCTATTCACATATGCCCGCAAATACCATTTTCCATCCCATGCAACACGGTTTATCCCGCCCGAAATTTTTTGTTTTATCTTTTTCAATCTCAGGGCATCCGCTTTCTTTCCAAGATAATCCGCAAGCTGCATTATTTCATCCATCGCCTTGACAAGAAGTATCGTCGACCAGACAGATTCCCCTCTTCCATAAAGATTGATGCAATCGTTCCAGTCCGCGGCCAATCCGAGACATAATCCGTGAGGCCCCACATTATTTAAGGAAAATTCCACAGATTTCAACAGATGCCCGTAAACAGACGCAGATCCTTTGTCTATATAAGGCACATCTTCAAGCAGAAAATTTTTATCTCCCGTTTCTTTTATATAAGCCCCGACCGCAATACCAAGCCAAAGATGATCGTCCGAATAAACCGATCCCTTTACCGGCAAAGCGCCTTCACCAGTTACCATTGAAAGAGGCTGAATATGGTGAAAAGCGCATCCCATGGATGTCTGTCCTTTCAAAAGTTCTAGCAGCCTTGTCCTGACCTTTGCGGGAATAGAATGCACTACTCCAAGAATATCCTGAAGGCTGTCGCGATAACCTAATCCATCCCTTCCTCCCGCTTCAATATAGGACGCCGACCTCGACCAATTGAATGTCGTGTGGCATTGATACTGATTCCATATATTGAACATCGTGTCAAATTCTTTTATACCGGTCAAACACTGTACCGCACCCAGCTTTTTTTCCCACATTTTTCTGATCTCCTCAAGCTCTCTCTTAAGGGAATCATTCTTTCTGAAATACCTGATAATCTTTCTGCCTTCTCCGGCTGAATTCACCTCTCCCAGCACAAAATTTACACGTTTTGACTCTCCCGGCTTAAGTTCTATTCCTATATGAAGACTGCCGCACGGATTTCCGCCTTCCTGCGCCGAAGAAGAACAAGCTCCTCTTTCCACGGCAAGTGGGTTTTTTTCACTCCTGTATTGCCCGATAAAAGCCTCTCTGACGGAATCAAAACCCTTCACATTTCCCGTTGAACCGAAAAAAGCTTCTTTTGACTTGCCGTCGCCGAACTGAAGCCTGTAATCGATTAAATCCCCGCAAAAACGAGTCTTGGAAGTATAAAGGATATACTGGTAATCTTTCATATCCAGTTCCGAATTCCAAAAGCAGAATTCTGCGTATGAGAAAACATCTATCTTTCTTCTCTTCCCCGATTTATTTTCGACTTTAAGAGACCATACTTCGCATCTTTTGTTTTTCGGAACAAAATAGGTTGTTTCGGCATAAATATCTTTATACATTGACGCTATTTTTGTATAACCCAGCCCATGCCTGCATTCGGTTTTGAATTTTTCAAGAGGTTTTCCGACGGGCTGCCACGAAACAGACCAGTAATCCCCGTCTTTTTTATCTCTAATATATATATATCTGCCGGGCCTGTCTTCCGGTATGTTGTTGAATCTAAACCTGAGAATTCTTCCGCTTTTTGGAGATCTTGAGAAACTGTAACCGCCCGCATTATTTGAAATTATCGCGCAGTAATCGGACGCGCCCAGGTAATTTATCCAGGGCGCCGGAGTATCAGGTTTTGTAATCACGTATTCTCTCGTTTCATCATCAAAAAATCCGAATTTCATAATTTTTCCTCATTGTTGTCAGCCTTCTTTCAGGTTGAGAACCGAATTCCTTATCACCAAACCAGTTCTAACCCTTTTTATCCTCTGCCCGAAGGAGATTCCGTTAATCCTTTCTTCAAGATATCCGACCGCGGCCTCCCCCATGGAACATTTGTCAACTCTTATGGTAGTCAATTCAGGGCTTGAATATTTTGAAGAATCGATATCGTCAAATCCCATAATGCTCACATCTTCAGGGATTTTGACTCCCCTTTTTTTCAGCGCGGAAACAGCGCCCAAGGCACTCAGGTCATTCGCGGCAAAAACGGCTGAGCATTTCCTTATCTTTTTGAAATTGGTTTCTACGGCCTTTTTCGCCGCCGCAAAAAGAAAATCACCCTTCAGAATAAGACTCTCAGATCCTCTAAACCCGTTATCTGATGAAAATTTCAGATAAGCCCGTACCCTTTCATCGCCGTTTGTGTGTTTTATGTTGCCCGCTATATGCGCTATCTTTTTATGCCCGCGCGAAACAAGATATTCCAATGCTGTCCTGACCCCAGAAAAATTATCCGGATAAACAGAATCGCATACCCCCGAATTATCGAGACAATCAACCATCACAACGGGGATATTCCGCGATAAAAACCCTTTAATTCCGCCGGACGCATAAAAACCGCTAAGAATAACCCCTTTCACTCTGTTCGCATCTACTTTTTCCGCAAAGATTTTTTTATGTTCGTCAACGGACATGATAACGAGCCTGTATCCGGATTTTTTCGCAGCTTTCTCCGCTCCCCACAATACCGGCGAATAATAAGGATTGGGCTCAATTCCCGCAAGTTTTTCCGGCAAAACAAACCATAGATTCCCCTTGCCCGAACCAAAAGAATCTCCGCCTGTCACAAAAGTCCCTTTTCCATGAATCCTGCACACGACACCTTTATTTTTAAGGCTTTCAAGCGCGTGCCTCGCAGTCATTTCCGTAACGGAGAATTTTTCCGAAATTTTGGATTCCGAGAAAACTTTGTCTCCGGGCTTCAATTTCCCCTCTTTTACCATATTTTCTATGTAATCTTCTATAATCGCATATTTGGGGACAGGCATACATCATAACTCCTATATAGGAGTTATATTAACACCGTTTTGCCGCCCTGTCAATAGCCCGGGCTCTTTTTATCGCTTGACTTTATATATTATGATTTATTAATCTTCATACTACGAAACCCCGGGAGATAAAAATGCCGACTTACGAATACAGATGCGGAAAATGCGGATATGAATTCGAACTTTTTCAAAGAATGAACGATCCGGCCATAAGAGATTGTCCCGAATGCAAAACCAAAAACTCCGTAGTAAAGATGATAGGAGGCGGTGCCGGTATAATTTTCAAAGGTTCCGGTTTCTACGAAACAGATTATAAAAAATCCAAAAGAAACAACGACAACGCAAACTGTAAAAGCTGTCCGGCAAAAGACAATGCTTGCCCGAAAAACAATAAATAAATGGGCCCATTAAAACAATTTATCTGCCCCAAATGCGGAATTTCCGTGAAGAGAGGGTCTAAATTTTTCCCTTTTTGCTCCCACCACTGTAAATACAGCGATCTTTATGGATGGCTTGAAGGAAAATATACTATTTCAACACCTCTGAACAACGACAAATATCTGATGGAAGAAAAAAAGCCGGAAGAAAAATAATCTTCTTCCGGCATAACCTAATCTAAAAACCTTATTTCGCTTCTTCCTTTTTCTGCGCCGTGCAATAAACCTGAGACATCATTCTGACCCCGATAATCTTCCCGTAAGGCAAAGTGATGATCCCCCCTATATAACAAGCCAGAAACCCTATAGAACTTATGAAGCAGGAAATCAATCCGGCAATAATATAATCAAACCATTTTGATTTTATTTCGTTGAAAATATCCTTTACCTTGAAAGCGTCTTCGAATTTCGAATTCTGACAGTATCCGGTCAGAGCTACAAAGAAAACCGGCATCATAACAAGAAGAACGACGAAAGCTATCAGGGGGAAAAATATCATAGAGAATATCAATCTTAATACAAAAAGCGCAAAAACAAAAATTACACCGTATATAACGCATATTACCCAAGGCATAAGCCCTTCCATAAAAATTTTCCCCATATCGTCCCACTCGGGGAGTTTAGCTTCGGCTCCGCCCTTAAATTCGGCAATGCTTGACTTCAAAAATCTTACAATATACCCCATCGCAAATATGCTTGTTACCGCATTTACCACGGGAATTACAAGTGTCGCTCCGAAGATAAGAATCTTCATCGCCCACTTACTGTCCTTCACAGGATATTTCAGAGCCTGCTCAATTTGAAAACGCATAATAACAACCTCCTTTTAATAACTGCCGCTTTCGGCTACACCAGCCATAATCCCAATTGCCATTATAGATATCCAGATTAGGATACCGAGAATCATAAGCACCGTTCCCACTATACCTATTATCATACCGGCCTTTGCCATTCCTTCCCCCGCTTTGGAAGAAAGCCCTTTTTTAATATCCGAAAGTTCCATCGCGCCCAATATCCACGCCGCTATGGCGAGAGGCCCGCAGCACAGCATGCCCACTATACCCAGAACCAACGCTGTGACTGCTCTCCCGCTTGCCTTATCTTCGGGCGGCATAACTCCTGAACTTGTTACGGCTTCGTCCATATAAACATCCTTTAAATCTTTTCAGTTCAAATGAAAATATACCTTAAAAACCCATGATATTACAACTAAAACCGCTATCAGCCATTTAAAACGCGCCGCGGCAAGGGAAAAATACATATGATCAAAAGGTTTATTTAGAATAAAACAATATCCGGAATAAATCAAAAAATAAACACTCGCGAAAAAAAGTATTCCCGCAAAAGGATTTGCCTTTATCCCCTCAGAAACCATACCTTTCGCAAGATAAGCAAAAGCAGTGGTCGAGCCGCAAAATGGGCACGGGATTCCCGTTGCCTCATAAAACAGGCATGGAGGAAGAAACAGCTTTTTATGGGTTCCCACGCTGTCAGGAGAAGGTGTTAAATAAAAAGAAACCGCATAGACAAACAGAAGAAAAAGCATCAACGACAGATTAAAAGCGGATTTCTTATCAAAAAAATGTTTTTTTGCCGTATTCAGGCTGTTTGTTATCATAAGTTTAAAGATTATAATATGTTATGACTTTCGGCTTCAAGAAATATTTGCAGCGTGTTATATTGACATTATACTTTTGCATTTAAGGATAATTTCCAATATTATATCTATTGTGAAAAACAGCATCGAAAAATATCTGGAAGGAAAAATATCGCGGATTAACATGCGCCTCGGCATGCTATTGCCCGACACCGGCAGATATCCTCAGCACCTTTTCAGGGCAATGCGCTATAGCGTCATGTCCGGAGGAAAAAGACTCAGGCCGATAACAGCTATCGCCGTTTGTGAAGCTCTCGGGGGGAGAGAAAAAGATGTTATCGATTTCGCCTGCGCTCTCGAATTGATTCACTGCTACTCCCTGATACATGACGATCTTCCCTCGATGGATAATGATGATTTCCGTAGAGGCAAACTCACGTGCCACAGGGTATTTGGCGAAGCAATAGCCATTCTCACAGGTGACGCGCTTTTAAATCTCGCATTTGAGACTGTTGCCTTTTCCGAATCCCATAACAAAGAGGCGGCCATAAAATCGCTGTCCCTTTATGCGGGGTCTTCCGGCATGATAGCGGGGCAATGCGCGGATATTCTATCGGAAAACAGGAAAATTTCCCGCAAAGACCTGCTTTTTATACATAAAAATAAAACCGCCGCCTTATTTTCCTGCGCCTGTGAACTTGGTGCAATAGCGGCTTCGGCCGAAGCCAAGGAGATAAAAAAAATGAAAATATTCGGTTATAATATAGGCATGTCTTTCCAAATAGAAGACGATATGCTGGATATATCGGGGAACGAACAAAAAGCCGGAAAAAAGCTCAGGAAAGACTTTTCGGCGGGTAAAAACACTTACCCTTCGGTATTCGGCATAAAGACTGCCGCGCGGCATTCTTTAACACATTCCGCCGCAGCGATTAAAATCGCGGAATCTCTTAAATCGAAAACACCCGTATTAAAAGACCTTGCTGTATTCCTCGCGAAAAGGAGTATGTGATATGAAAATATCGGTTGTAATGGCTGCCTACAACGAAAAAGAAACATTAAAAAAAATAACGGATAAAATTCTCCCGGTTGAAAACCTGCATGAACTTATAATAGCGGATGACGGCTCCGACGATGGGACAACGGAAGAGCTCAAAAAAATAAGCGACCCGAGAGTCATAAAACTTTTCTCGGACAAAAACCGCGGGAAAGGATTTTCCCTGAGAAAATGTTTTGAAAAAGTCACAGGAGATGTTGTCATCATTCAGGATGCAGACCTTGAATATGATCCTTCGGAGTATAAAAAATTAATAAAACCCATTGAAGACGGCAAAGCCGACGTTGTTTTCGGCTCAAGGTTTATCGGGACACCCCACAGGGTTCTTTTCTTCTGGCACTATGTGGGCAATAAATTTCTTACATTGCTCTCCAATGCGTTTACAAATATAAATCTTACCGATATGGAAACCTGTTATAAAGCTTTTAAGTCATCCGTATTGAAAGAAATAGAATTCAAATCGGAACGTTTCGGTTTCGAGCCGGAGTTTACAGCCAAAACGGCCAGGAAAAAATACAGGATTTACGAAACTTCCATATCTTACAGCGGAAGGGATTATAAAGAAGGCAAAAAAGTAACATGGAAAGACGGTATGGCCGCGGTCTGGCACATACTGCGTTTCAATCTTTTTGACCGTTAAGGGAAGGCCTTCCCCTTTTTCTGTCTATCAGCCCCAATACCCCGAATTTTTCAAATCTCCTGTAATTCTGGTAAAAAGCTTCCCTTGTCACATGATATTTCCTGCATATCATAGTTATGTTTGGATTCGGCGTCGTGGCCGCTTCCCGTATCATTTCAAGCCTCATCTGAACGGGATCATTTCTATTGATAAAATCGGAGATTTTATATATCCTTCTCTTATTGGATTCTTCTTTTTCGGCATTTTCCTCATTCGCGACACTGTTCAATTTGGCGGGATTAATGCCGAGTTCCTCCCCCGTCCCTAACTCCTCCTCAATCTGGTTTACACTTTTATCTATAATCCCTATAATCCCGTTCTGTTTAAACTTTTTATTCAAAATATAGAAATCCTGTCTGAAAAAATTAAAATATTTGCATATTTTATATATATTGGGTTTGTCAGTCGAATAAACTTTACGCAAAAATTCGTATTTCCGCACTATATCGTCCGCGAGAGGATACTCATATTCATGATTTACCCAGACAAGACTCTGTTTAAATTTTTCAACCAGTTCGCCTACAATCAGATAGAGTCTGTCTCTTTCTATGGGCTTGCATATATAATCATCCGCTCCCAGCTTCATGGCTTTGACGGCTATATATTCCGAACCGGCTCCGGTAAGGATAGCAACCAGAACCTCCGGATACTCTTTTTTAATTCTGGAAAGCGTTTCTAATCCGTCCATGCCCGGCATAAGATAATCCAGTATGACAACCTGAGGAAGTACGTTTTTCATCAACTCAAGCGCATCTTCGCCGTTCGCAACGGCCAGGACCTGATAACCTTTTCTTTCAAGGAGCTCCTTGAGCACTTCCCTTATACCGGACTCATCATCCACAATTAAAATACGGTTGCAAAACATCTATTTTTCCTTCTTTTTAAAAGCCATATTGTGCGGTTACACACCTGGCTACATTCCGCAAAAACAGGCGAGATAATTATAACCCCGCATTATTTTATTGTCTATAAATTTTAACACGTTCTGCCGTAAACAATAATAACCGGTATGCAGTCCTCATTTTTATTTGACTTGCCGGCTCTTATTCCCATATAATGATAAGTTGGTTTTTCTTTATATATATATTATGAAAAATAAAGACCATTTACAACAAACTCTGATAGACAAAGGCATTACCCCCGATTATTTGTCTTACCTCAACGGCTATTTCGGCTTCGAGACATTCAAAGCGGGTCAAAAATCCGTAATAGAGAAAGTGCTTGAGAAAAAGAATATACTTGCGGTAATGCCAACGGGAGGAGGAAAATCTCTCTGTTATCAGTTACCAGCTCTCGCTTTTAAAGGGACGACAATAGTTGTTTCTCCCCTCATATCCCTTATGAAAGACCAGATAGACGATCTGAACGAACTTTTCATAGAAGCAACTTTCATAAACAGTTCCATATCCGTGAAAGAACAGGAAAAACGCATAAATAAAGCTCAAAAAGGGGGATATAAACTTCTCTATATAGCGCCGGAAAGGTTCCGAAGCAAAAAATTCTTGGACATTCTGAAAACAATAAAAGTGGAATTGCTCGCGATAGACGAAGCCCATTGTATATCGACGTGGGGACACGATTTCAGGCCGGATTATCTGATGTTGCGGCATTTCATAAAACTCATGGACAATCCTCCTGTTATAGCTTTGACGGCCACGGCGACACCGGATGTCCAACAGGATATAATAAAACAGCTCGAAATAGATAAAGCCGAAGTGATAGTAACCGGTTTTGACAGGGAAAACCTGATTTTCAGCGTCATACATACGCCGACAAAAAAAGACAAAAATGCTGTTCTCAAAGACGCCCTTAAGAGAAACAGCGGATCTGCGATAGTATATGTCGGAACAAGGAAAAAAGCGGAATCGACTGCCGAATTCCTGAAATCTATAGGCGTAAAAGCCATGGCTTACCATGCAGGAATGGATGACAAAGAGCGCGAAGAGGTCCAGAATGATTTTATGAACGGCAAAATTCCTGTGCTTGTCGCCACAAACGCGTTCGGTATGGGAATAGACAAAGATGACATAAGGTATCTCATACATTATGACATACCCGGGAATATAGAAAGTTATTATCAGGAAGCGGGAAGAGCCGGAAGAGACGGCAAAACATCGTGGTGCATACTTCTCTACTGCCCTTCCGATATAAAACTGCAGGAATATTTTATCGACCAGAGTTATCCGACCAAGGAACAGATTTTCGCGGTGCATAATTTTCTCGTTTGCCGGGAAGAAGATATTTTATCAAAAACACGGGAAGAAATCAGAAAACAGCTCTACGTGGAAATAAGCGAACAGGGGATTTCAAGCGCCCTGCGGATATTAAGAAAAGCAGGCGCAATCGATATACTTTCGCGTTCAGATAATCTCGCATCCGTCAGATTCAGAATAAAGCCCGAAATCATCATAGAGGAACGAAAAAGCAAAATCCAAAAAACAATAACTTCGGCGATTATAGGAAATTCTCCGAAGGACGCCGCCAATGAGTCGAGTTTCACTTTTCCCATGTCAAAATTGTTTCAGTCCGTCGATCTCACGCCGGACCAGATTATACGCGGGCTCAATAACATGAATATCCAGCATATCATAGAATATATTCCCCCTTTCAGGGGAAAAACCATAGTTATAAAAGACCGTTTGACACCTTTTGAAAAACTGAGGATAGAATGGGAAAACCTGAATGAGATGCGAAATAGGGAAATTAAAAAATTGTACCAGATAGTCCGCTACGCAACCTCAGACACCTGCAGAAGGCAAATGCTTCTTGAATATTTCGGAGAAAAGTATCCTCTCAACATATGTTCGGGATGCGACATTTGTATAGGCCGGGAGATCCTCAAGGAAGAACCCAAAACGGAAGAAACGTCTTATACGGAAAAAGAAGCCGCAGCGGCGAAAAATATCTTAAAATGCGTAGATGAAATAGAAGAACCTCTCATAAAAATACGTGTGGCACAGATATTGACCGGTTCAAAAGCTATCGTAATCAAAGAAAACGGTTACGACAAACTTAAAAGTTATAATTCCGCCTGTGAACCGCTGGAATTTATCATGGAAACCATAGACAAACTTGTTTCGGACGGGTTTCTCAGGGTAAGCGGGGCTGAACATCCTGTGCTGATCCTTAACAAAAAAGGCAAAGAAGTGCTGGTCGCCAGGAAAGACCTTAAAATTACAAAAACCGCAGTCGTCAAAAACACCGATGAACAGATGAATTCAATCGAGAAAGAGATCATAAAAAAAATAGAAGACAATCCGGATAATCCGGAAATACTTTATGAAGCCGGGGTCTTTTACCTTGGTCAGGCAAAAAAACTCATAAAAAACGGGGAATCGAAAAAAGCTATTCGCTATTCCGAGAAAGGAAGTATGCTTCTGCAAAAGATCGTCGAGGATTTTCCTTCTTCGGGAGCCGCGAAAAAAGCTTCCGTGGTATTCCGCCAGGGATACGAAAACCTGTCCCATAAGGAGATAGATTTCAGCCCTATCGTAAATAATATACCAAGTTGTCCCAGATGCGGAGCAAAAATGATACTGAGGGAAGGTGAATTCGGGCGTTTCTGGGGATGTTCGGAATACCCTTATTGTAGAGGCACTGCAAGATACTGAGTTTCCGATGAAAAGTATCCCTATAATATTTTCAGATTCTTATTTTGTCGCGGTTTCAAAACCCGCAGGAATGCTCTCCGTCCCTGCCGCCGATAAAACCAAAAACAGGGTCTTGTCGATTGTCCTTCCCCGACAGATCAATGAAAAAACCTTATTTCCATGCCACAGGATTGACAAAGAAACATCCGGATTGATTATCTTCGCGAAAGGAACGGAAGCAAGAGATAAAATGTTCGTCCTTTTCAAAAACCATGCCGTCAGGAAAAAATATATCGCATTTATCCATGGTATACCCCGCAAAAAAACAGGCACCGTCGGCTTTCCCATAGAAGGAAGAAAAGCCGTAACAAAATATACCGTTCTTAACTCATTCGGGAACTTTTCCGTTATCGAGGCTGAACCCGTTACCGGACGGAGAAACCAGATACGCATACATATGAAATCTATCGGGCACCCCATAGTGGGAGACCGAAAATTCTCATTCGGAAAAGATTACGAACTCAAATTCAGGCGCTGTGCTCTGCACTCTCATAAGCTGGAATTCACACATCCATATACCGGAAAATTTATCTTCCTGAAAAACACTCTTCCGGATGACATGAAAGATTTTCTGGGAAAAAACAATGCCCGCTTTTCCGCGAATTAAAATCAGTTTCTTCTGAGTTCAAATTTTGTATATTTTTTGATGGACAATACGGCGCGGCTGAAATAGACAGGGTCTGCACATGATATAAGAGATATCATCTTCCTGTTTTTTAAAAACAGGTATAACACATGAACATCTCCCGCCGAACTCCTGTCCGTCAGATCCATATCTATGAAATCAGTGGCAAGATAATCAATATCCCGATAAGGAATGACTTTGTCCTGAATACATAAAAAACCGAAATATCTTTTCAAAAACAATTTCCCGCGGCGATTATCAAAATAAGCTTTTTTTCTGAAAAAAACCGTAATAAATATAAGCAGCATATTTATAAAGGCTATTATCAATATATAATTTACAAAACTCTCTAAATCGGCAAAGTATATATAGGCTGCGTTGACAGCAAGCAAGCCTATGAAAGAATAAATCACATAGTTCAGCGAAGCGGCAGATATAA